>CAZUZJ010000186.1:0-5622 GCA_964624225.1 uncultured Desulfobulbia bacterium
CTCCGTCTCACTGATCCGGGTCTGCCGGTTGCCCACCCGATCATAGGTATAGTCGATGCCGCCGTATATGCCGGAGGCATCGATCAAACGATACAGGCTGTCATAAACAAAACTCTGGTCAGCAGCAGGATCGACAACGTCAAGAATCGCCAGGACATTTCCGGCTCCGTCGCGGACAAGGGAAAGACCGTAGACGGCGGCGGCCTCTGTTCCGGTCAGTCGGTACTGCTGATCATAGGTGCGCTGTACGGCAACGGAACTTTCTCCGACATTATACGCCGCCACCGGGCCGAAGGGTTTGTAGGTGATGTTGCTGAGGATTTCCCTCCCATCCAGCGCCATTGCGGAGACCTTGCCATCAGCATCTCTGCCATATGAAACATGCAGGCCACTGGGGTAGGTGATGCCGGCAAGCTCGCCGCTTGTCCCGTCATACACAAAGCGCAGACTCGCGGTCGGCATGCCGTCATTGACTCGCTCCTGATTGACAAGCTGGCCGACCTCGTTGTACCGGAAGGCCGTGGCGCCCGACGCATCGGTCATGCCGGTCAACCGGCCGACGCCGTTTATCCCCTGATCGTAGCTATAGGTGATGTTCTGGCTCGCGTCCGGGTACTGTTCCGCAATCAGCCGGTTCATGGCATCGTAGGCAAAGGTAACGGTGACGCCCCTGGCATCGGTTTTCCTGATCAGGTTGCCGGCCGCATCATAGGTAAAGGTGGTGGTGCCGGCATCAGGCGCGTGTTCCGCCACCCGCCGGCCCAGATCGTCATATTGGTAACGGGTGAGCTTACCTTCCGCATCCCGCACTTCGACAAGATTATCCGCGCTGTCATGGCGAAAGGCGGTGGCGGAAAGATCCGGGGCATAATGGGTCACCAGCCGGTCCAGGGCATCGTAGTCGTAACGACTGATCAGGGCATTGGGATCAATCACCTGCTCCAGCTTGCCGCTGCTGTCGTAAAGATGCTCCTCAATCGCGCCGCCGGGCAAGATGATCCGCGCCAGCCGGTTGTCGTCGTCATAGTCGAAATCAAGTGAACCGGCCAGTGCATTTGCCGGATCGCGCACCTCTTCCCTGATCCGGTTGCCCTCGCTGTCATAGCTGTAGCTGATCGAGTTGCCGAGGTTGTCGGCGATGGTTGCGAGCAGATTCGCCGCCGTATAGGCATAGCTGATGATACGATCGCCCGGCAGCAGCACAGAGCTCAGTCGTCCTGCCGCATCGTAACGCAGAACGGTGCTCCTGCCAAGGGCGCTTGTCTCGATCAGGCGGGCCCCCTCATCGTAAGTGAATGTCGTCACCATCCCGTTTTCGTCAATGACCTCCTCCGCTTTGCCAAAGGCATTGTAGCGGGCAAAGGTCACCCGATGCCCAAGGGGATTGGTAATGGCACGAAGCTGCCCGCGGTTTGCCCCTTCTTCCGGAACATTGGCGTAATAGCTCAAGGTCGTGACATCGGTCACATCGGTCCGCGGCCCATCAATGGCAACAAGTTGACCAAGGTCATTATAGGCATACGATGTGGTGGCGCTGACCATCGCCGCGCCGTTGTAACCGCTCTCCGTCCGGCTGGCAAGGTTGCCGTTTTTATCATAGGTAAAGGTGGCGACGGCCTGCGCGCCCGGCCTGGCGACGCTTGCCCTGGTAATGGAGGTGACCTGGTTGTCATCCGGATGATAGGTAAAGGTGGTGGTTCGCTCCTCCGCGGTTGCCACTGCCTCGGTCTCGCTGATTTTGTTGCCGCGCTCGTCATAGGTGGAGGTGGTGACCCGGCCCAGGGCATCGGTTGCGCGCGTGATGCGGAGCCGATCGTCAAAGAGATACGATACACCGGAAGCGGCCGGACAAGTGGTGCAGCCTGGTCCGCTTTCCGCTTGCTTGCGGACGATACCATTGACATCCACATACAGTTCGACCGTCTTGCTGGCATTGCGGGCATCGGTCAGGATGCGGGTCTGGTTGGCAAGATAGGTCACCGTCACCTTGTGGAGGCCGTCCGCCAGTTCCGAAGTCACGGCCCGATCATATCTGTCATAGGTGACCGCTGCCTCGACCATGTCGTTTTCATCGACAATCGCCGTCAGGTTGTGGATGTCATTGGCATCCTCGTAGACGTATTTTTTCCCGGTGCCGGTCGGTGACACCACCTCAACAAGATTGCCGTTGTCGTCATACAGGAAGCGGTAGTCACCCATCGGCGCACTGACGGTCGCCAGCTTGCCGGCGGCATCATAAAAAAAGTCGAGGCGCCGGCCGAAAGTATCCTCGACCGCCACCAGCCTGCCGCCCTCATAATCCAGGAACTGGGCGTTGCCCTGCCGGTTCTCGATGCGGTTGAGGAGGCCGCTGCTGCTGAAATAATTCTTGCCGCCGTCCGGGAGAGTCAGCGCATAGCCTTCGGCAACGGCTTCGATTTCCTGCACCTCGTCGGTGATGGAGACAAAGATACCTTCGGCGTTTTGCCTGAATGTCGTTTCGCTGCCCCGGTCATGGACCAAGGTGATGGTGGTGGCTGAAGGGAACTCCAGATGCCGTGAAAAAGAGGTGCTCCAGCCGTAACCGGCGGCAGAGGCTGCTTCGCGCCTGCTGTTGTAGTAACGGCTGAACGCAAAGGGCAGACCGGGACCGTCGATGCGCAGATCCTGCTGCTGGAAAAATTTATTGCCCGTTGCATAGTTGATCGGATTTTTCGTCAATGGCCTGCTTTGACAGGGACCGTCGCTGTTGTCGGCGTACTCGACAACCTCAAACGGCTCGATGGCTTCGGCGCTGGTGCCGCCGCCGGTTGCCTTGAATTTGAGCTGATAGCGGCCGGGCTTCAAATGATAAAGGTTGCCGGTGATCTCCTGGTAATTATAGGTACACTCCTCGGTGGCACAGGATTTTGAGCCGAGCAAAGTGGTGCTGCCGGAGGCATTGACCAGGTAGGCGTAAATGGAACCCTTTGTCGCGCTCAGTGTCGGCTTGAAGGTGACATTCGCCTGGATGTTGAGGGGTGACTCTATTTTTCCTTTGGGTTCGATCGGCGTGATGGTTGGCGTTTTGTCGATGGAAAACTCTTCGCCAAATTCCGTTCCGCTCGTCCCTCCCCCGGAGGCAGTGATTTTGATTTTGTAGGGACCTCCATGGTAGTAATCATAAAGAGTTCCGCTTTGTGCCTGATAACTGTAATCACAGTCAAGGGTTGTGCAGGTTTTCCCTCCCAGGGGAATCATCGCGTTGTTCGGCAGGACAAACCAGGCGGAAATGGTTCCCTTGGTCACATTGGTTGTCTCTTTAAAGGCAGCACGGGCCGTGATGTCAAATGGCTCATCCACCGTGCCGCCACCAGGAGTGATCGAACTGATGCTTGGCGTCTTGTCGATATAAAATTCTTCGCCCAATTCCGTCACGTTTGTCCCGCTCCCGGAGGCAGTGATTTTGATTTTGTAGGGACCTCCGTGGTAGTAATCATAAAGAGTTCCGGTTTGCGCCTGATAACTGTAATCGCAGTCAAGGGTTGTGCAGGTTTTCCCTCCCAGATAAATCATCGCGTTGCTCGGCAGGACAAACCAGGCGGAAATGGTCCCCTTGGTTGTGCTCAGCGTCGGTTTGAAGGTGGCGCTGGCCGTGACGCCAAAGGGTGCGTCCAGGGTGGTGCCGCCAGGCGTGATGGCGCCGATGGTTGGCGTCTTGTCGATATAAAACGGCTCGCCCTCCTTCTCGCTGGATGCCCCACTGCCGGTCGCCCGAATTTTTATTTTGTAGGGGCCGCCGTGATTTAGATCATAGAGCGATCCGGCCAACTCCTGATAACTGAAGCCGCATTCCTCGCTGGTGCATGATTTGGCCCGCAGATAGCTTACCGCGCCGGATGGCGAAACGAGATAGGCATAGATCGTCCCCTTGGTCGTGCTTAGCGTCGGCTTGAAGGTGGCGCTGGCCGTAATATCAAAGGGGGCGTCCAGGGTGGCGCCGCCCGGCGTGATGGCGCCGATGGCTGGTGTTTTGTCGATGAAAAACGGTTCGCCCTCCTTCTCGCTGGATGCCCCACCGCCTCTTGCCAGAATTTTAATTTTGTAGGGGCCGCCGTGGTTCAAATCATAGAGCGTTCCGGTCAATTCCTGGTAGCTGAACCCGCATTCCTCGCTGGTGCATGATTTGGCCCGCAGATAGCTTACCGCGCCGGATGGCGAAACGAGATAGGCAGAGATCGTTCCTTTCGTCGTGTTCAGCGTCGGCGCAAAACTGACCCGGGCAGTGATGTCAAAGGGGGCGTTGAGGGTAGCGCCGCCCGGGCTGATCGCCTGAATAACCGGTGTATTATCAAGGGTCAAGCTGACGCTTGTTGTGGCGGTTCCGGTGCAGTCCGTGGCCTTGGCGTAAAACGTATGATCCCCGTGCAAAAGGCCACGATCATAGGTATAGGTGCATGTCGCTGATCCATGGCCTCCTTTGACACATTCAGGATAGTAAAATGACGCGTTATCTCTCTTGAGCAACACCGCTCCGCTATCGTTACTGACACAATTTTCACCATTTGCATCACAGGTCGTGCAGGTGGCAAAGGTGCCGGTGGCAGAGACAACCACCCCGCCGTTGCCGAGCACCTGGGGCGGCTCGATGATCACAGAAGCGGCATACCCCGGCGCGGCGACCAGAATCATGAGAAGCAGCGGCAGCAAAACCACCCATCCTGCTGTCCCTTTCCACGCACTCCGGCCCCGTCTGCCGCCCCGCAAGGCAAAACCCATTGTACCTGCCATGAAAATGGCGCCCTGAAGCCTCTTTCGCCAAAAACCCTTCTGCATCTTTTTCTCCTGCCGTGGATTTTCACCATGAACGGGTTGAGTCATTGACATGAAAAATATTCTGGACCACAACAGCAGCGGCTGACAATGTGACACATTGTCGCACAAGAAATATCTCTCGAAAATACCAGCGGAAAAAAATTCAATAGCCGAAATCAATCTCCTGAAAATGAAAAACAGCGACAATTTGCCGCATTGCCAAACTCGTTTTTCTTTTTGCAGAATGGTCTGTAATGCCAGTTGTGTCATTTCGCATTCCCTGATTCGCCTTGGCCGGCCAGCGAAAGGCATAATGCGTAACGCATGAAAACAACTGGACAGTAAGCACCTATTCACCTTTCACGGATCCCGTGAAAAAATTCAGAAAAACGATTTGTCCATAAGGAGAATACTATGAAAAAACTACTGCTCACCTTGTGCATGCTGTTTTTCTTCGCTGCCTCAGCCCTGGCCGCGGTCAATATCAATAGCGCCGATGTCAAGGCACTGGAAGAGCTGCCCGGCATCGGCGCCGCCAAGGCCCAGGCCATTGTTGACTACCGCACCCAACACGGCAATTTCAAATCCATCGATGACCTCAAGAATGTCAAAGGCATCGGCGACAAGGTTCTTGAGCAGATCCGCTCCCTGATCGAACTGTGATGGTCTCGTAAAAACAGAAAATCAACCACAGAGATCACAGGGCACGAAGAGGTAACTCATCGTAACTTAAAAATTTTCTCTGCGCTCTCTGTGGTAAAAAAAAACTTTTTCCGATTTCATCAGCAGTAACGCCCTGTTGCCTGAGGCAAATCACGAGCAGCCACCCGGCGATCACGGCAACGCGCC
>CAZUZJ010000187.1:0-5581 GCA_964624225.1 uncultured Desulfobulbia bacterium
CAGATAGCGATGCCTGTCGTCGGCTCGTTCGATAATCCGAATATTTTCCAGATCGGGAAGGGCGGTCTTCAGATGTTCTATCCACTCCTTGAAGTTGGCTGGATGATTTTTCAGCAGGGAATCCAGAACCCACGGGAGGTTGGAGCCGTCCGGCTTAAAACCTCTCATCTGGCCGGGCGGACTGGCTTTACGGATCAGCAAACTGTTGAGAACAAATTGCTGTACGCCTTCCGTCAGTAATCCTTTCAGCCAAGTGGCCACCGGGAATTTTGATTCGTCTTCCGGGAGGTTGCCGAGGGCGGATTTGCGTGGGCCAAGTTTGAAGGATGGTGCCCATCCCTTTCCTTTTTCCTGGTAAACCTCGGAGTAAAAGGTGTCGTTACCGCCTGGAACCTTGTTGATAACCGTTTGCGTCTTGTGCGCACCTTTTGCCGTCATGATGGTCGCCGGCGGCACATGCGTCATGGGGAAAAGACAAAGCTGCGAAGGCTGAGGCGCGCCGCTTACGGAATGTTTCAACAGCACTTTTTCCGATTGAATAACAACTTCTTCGGTTGTGTCATCAATGGCGAAAGCGACTTCGTAACGGACCGTGTCCAATTCTCTGTCCCGCAGCAGACTCCGTTTCCCTTCAGGGACAGCCGCTTCGATGGCCAGCTCGCAACCGGAACCGGACCGTTGCCACAGGATATCCTGGAAATTTCGCGTTCGCTCGCCAACAGCCGTTTCCAGGCCATTGGATACCAGGCTTCCCAGAAAAGCGACCACGTCGAGGAATGTTGTCTTGCCACTGGCATTGGGACCGACCAGGACGTGAAAGGGCCCCAATGGCTGGCGGGTATAGCGCAGGCAGCGAAAGTTTTTTGCCTCAATGAGCGTGATCATGCTCGGGGCGTCTCCATAAAAAGCTGGCCGTTGTGCAAGTCGTCTGGTGTTGCACGTCTGGGGATCTTTCGTCCAGTCGGATTTGTGGTTTCGGAATTCGGCAGGCTGGAACCGTTTTCATAGTATGCTGAATCTACAGGAAGAGCGGCCTCAGGGCGAGAAAAAAATCGCGCTCGGTCCGCCCCGTATGGTAAGAACAGCCCATGGCGAGCACGCAGGACACCCATCATCTTCTGACCCCGGATTTCCTCAAGACCATCCCCGACTCGCCCGGCGTCTATCTCATGAAGAACCGGGCGGACAAGGTGATCTACGTCGGCAAGGCGCGGGACCTGCGCAAACGGCTTTCCTCGTATGCCCGCCATCACGGGGGAGAGCACGGTAAGACCGCGGTGCTGGTCAGCCGTATCGCCAGGGTGGAGACCATCATCACCCTGACGGAAAAGGAGGCGCTGCTGCTGGAGGCCTCGCTGATCAAGAAGTATCGACCCGCTTTCAACGTCATTCTCCGCGACGACAAGAACTATCCCTTTATCAAGGTCACGGTGGACGAAACCTGGCCGCGCATCGTCATGACCCGGCGTCGGACCCGGGACAAGGCGCGCTACTTCGGTCCCTTCATCTCGCCTGCAGCGATGTGGGCCACCATCCGCCTGCTCCATTCCCTCTTTCCGCTCAGGCGCTGCAAGGGAGAGGATGTCCGGCTCCGCTCCCGGCCCTGCCTTAATCACCAGATGGGCAACTGCCTGGCCCCCTGCGCCGGTCTGGCCGACCCGGATCGCTACCAGGCCATGGTGCGCGACGTGCTCATGGTGCTCGAAGGGAAGAACCGGGAGCTGGCAAGTCGGCTGCGCGGGCAGATGGCGGAAGCGGTGGCTGAGCTGCGCTTCGAGGCGGCGGCCCTGTACCGCGATCAGCTTGCCGCCCTGGAAGAGACCCTGGAAAAGCAGGTGGTGGCCGGCGACAGCTCGCTTGAACTCGATGTCTTCGGCTACCAGCGCAACGGGCCGTCGGTGGCGGTGGCGGTGCTGTTGGTGCGCAACGGCAGGGTGCTCGGTCAGCACTCCTTTTATCTGGCCGGGCCGGTGGGCGAGGAGAGCGAGATTCTCGGGGAGGTGGTGCGCCGCTATTACGCCGAGGCAGATGTCATCCCCCGTGAGCTGCTTGTTCCCTTTCTGCCGGATGATGCGGAGCTGGTGGCCGAATGGCTGGCCGAGACGCGCAACGGGCCGGTCCATCTGCGGGTGCCGCACCGGGGCGATAAGCAGCGTCTGCTGGAGATGGCCCGGGCCAATGCCGAACAGGTCTTTGCCGAGCGGGACAAGCGGGAGAAAACCTGGATCGCCCTGGCGGATCAGCTTGTCGCCGCCCTCCATCTGACCCGGCGGCCGGAACGGATCGAATGCGTTGATATCTCGAATATCAGCGGCAAGCAGGCAGTGGGCGCCCTCGTCTCTTTCCGGCAGGGTGAGAAGTTCGCTGCCGGGTACCGTCGGTTTCGAATCAAATCCGGTGATGAGCCGGACGACTACCGGATGATGGCCGAGGTCCTTGCCCGCCGCCTGGAACGGGGCCGGCTGGAGGAGGATCTGCCCGACCTGCTGCTGGTCGATGGCGGCCGGGGTCAGCTCGGCATCGCCGCGCAGCTGGTGGCGGAGTTCGGCCTGGCCGGCCGGGTCGAGCTGGCCGGCATCGCCAAGGAACGGGAGGAGGAGGGGGAGAAGATCTACCGGCCCGGTCGCAAGAACGCCATTCATCTGCCCCGCCACAGCCCGGTCCTGCTCTCTCTCATGCGCATCCGCGACGAGGCCCATCGCTACGGCATTACCTTTCATCGCGGCCTGCGTCACAAGGCCGCCCTCGCCTCAGTCCTCGACACCGTGCCCGGCATCGGTCCGGCCCGGAAAAAGAGGCTGCTGCTGTCCTTTGGCAGCCTGGCCGGGATGCGCAACGCCACGGTGGAGGAGCTGGCCGCCGTGCCCGGCATCAGCCGGCAGCTCGCCGGAGTGATTTATGACTTTCTTCGGGAGCAGCGCTGAACCGGTTTGCCATATAATTGTTGCTTTTTGCCGGTTAAATCACTATGGTTGTCTCTATTTTTCCGGATCTGGTGACTGTCGATTTTTTTAACATATTTTCAAGGGGAAGCGTGCAATTATGTGGGAATACACGGATAAGGTGAAAGAGCATTTTCTCAATCCGCGCAACGTCGGTGAGGTGGAGAACCCGGACGGTGTCGGCGAGGTCGGCTCACTGGCCTGTGGCGACGCCCTGAAGCTTACCTTCAAGCTCGATGACAAAAAGGAAAAAATCGTCGAGGCCAAGTTTAAGACCTTCGGATGCGCCAGCGCCATTGCCTCTTCCTCCGCCCTGACCGAGATGATCAAGGGGCTGACCCTGGAGGAGGCCTCCACGGTCACCAACGAGGATATCGCCAACTATCTCGGCAGTCTGCCCAAGGAAAAGATGCATTGCTCGGTGATGGGCCGTGAGGCGCTGGAGGCGGCCATTGCCAACTATCGCGGCGTTGCCCTTCCCTCCGCCGAAGGCGAGATCGTCTGCGAATGCTTCGGGGTGACCGATGTCGAGATCCGGCGCGCCATCGAGGAAAGCCATCTGCGCACGGTGGAGGAGGTGACCAACTTCACCAAGGCGGGTGGCGGTTGCGGTAAGTGCGAGGATCGCATCCAGGAACTGCTCGACGAGGTGCGCAAAACCGGCAAGCCGCGCATCGTCCCGATGAGCGGCCCGAAGCGGATGACCACCATCCAGAAGATCAAGATGATCGAGGACGTGCTGGAGCGTGAGGTGCGGCCTGCCCTGAAGAAGGACGGCGGCGACATCGAACTGCTCGATGTGGACGGTGATTTCGTCATCGTTTCCCTGCGCGGTTCCTGCGCGAGCTGTGCGAAATCGCAGACCACCCTGAAGGAATACGTCGAGAAGAAACTGAGAGAACAGGTGCTAGACACGCTGGTCGTCGAGGAGGGCAGGGCATGAGCGGTGCGGAAAGAGTGATCTACATGGATAACAACGCCACCACCATGGTCGCCCCGGAGGTGCTGGAGGTTATGCTCCCCTATTTCTCCAAGCTCTACGGTAATCCGTCCAGCATGCACACCTTCGGCGGGCAGGTCGGCAAGGCGCTGCGCCACGCCCGGGAACAGGTGGCAGCGATCATCAACGCCGACGTTGAGGAGATTATCTTCACCAGCTGCGGCACGGAGAGCGACTCCACCGCCATTCTTTCCGCTCTTCAGTCCCAATCGGGAAAACGGCACATCGTCACCACCCGGGTCGAGCATCCGGCGGTGAAAAATCTCTGCCGCAGCCTTGATTCGCTCACCGGCCACAAACACCGGGTGACCGAGCTGCCGGTGGAGTCCGACGGCACCATCGATCTGCGGCGCTATGAAGATTCGCTGACCGACGAGACGGCCATCGTCAGCGTCATGTGGGCCAACAACGAAACCGGTGTCATCTTTCCTGTCGCGGAAATGGCCGAGATCGCCAAGGGTCGTGGCATTCTCTTTCATACCGATGCGGTCCAGGCGGTCGGCAAGATTCCCATCGATATGGCCAAGGTGCCGGTGGATTTTCTCTCCATCTCCGGCCACAAGCTCCATGCGCCAAAGGGGATCGGCGTCCTCTATGTGCGCAAACGCACCCCGTTCATGCCTTTTCTTATTGGCGGCCATCAGGAACATGGACGCCGTGGCGGCACCGAAAACGTCGCCGCGATCATCGGTCTCGGCAAGGCCTGCGAGGTTGCCCGCCGTCATATCAGCAAAGAAAACACCACGGTCAAGACCCTGCGCGACAAGCTGGAAAACGGTCTGCTCGCCAAAATCCCCAACTCGCTTTTGAACGGGCATAAGACCGAGCGCTTGCCCAATACCTGCAACATCAGTTTCGAATATGTGGAAGGAGAGGCGATCCTGCTCCACATGGACCGGTATGGCATTTGCGCCTCCTCCGGTTCCGCCTGCACCTCCGGCTCGCTGGAGCCCTCCCACGTGCTGCGCGCCATGGGCGTGCCTTTCACCGCGGCGCACGGTTCCATCCGCTTCAGTTTGAGCGTTTACAATACCGAGGACGAGGTGGACTTCGTGCTGGAGAAGATGCCGGGCATCATCGCCAATCTGCGCGATATGTCGCCTTTCTGGCAGAACAGATGAAAAGACCGATTTTTCTTCACCGCGAGTACGCTGAGATCACTGAGCAAACTTACATGGTGAACATCCGATCCCTGTTTTCTCTGTGTGCTCCGTGGTTGTGGCCCGTCCGTAAAGGTAAGGATTGAACCCCTATGAAAGTGATTTCCCCCTCCTGTGAGATTCTCTCTGATCTCGACCGTCAGAGTCTGGCGGTGCGCATCGAGATGTGCGGTCGCCTCTGCTACAAGAGCGAAGACAGAATCAGCGCCGACTCGGCCCCGCCCTTCATTCGCCGCATCCTGCAACACGGTCACAACTCGGTGGCGGAGATGGCGGTGGTCACCCTCCGGGTCGAGGTGGACGTCGATTCTCTCATTGCCCAGCTTTTTGCGGTGTTGCCCAAGTATCTGCAGATCGACCGGCCTGAGAAGAAGACGTTGCTCGTCACCGGCTCGATGCGCGCCTTCCGTGAGCTGTTTCTGGCTAACGGCACCTTGAAGATCGTCAAGGGAATGATTCACTGTCTGGCGACGCGTCAC
>CAZUZJ010000188.1:0-5546 GCA_964624225.1 uncultured Desulfobulbia bacterium
ACCCGCCGATAGAGATCATTGAGATCCGAGGTGGCGAAACGTCCGCCCTCAAGGGGTACGAGCGGACGCAGATCGGGCGGCAGCACAGGAATAACATCGAGGATCATCCATTCCGGCTTGTTGCCTGAGTCACGGAAGGCCTCGACGATATTGAGCCGCTTGGCCAGCTTCTTGCGTTTGGCCTCGGAACCGGTCTGGCGCATCTCCTCGCGCAGCTTTTTGGACAGATCATCGAGTTCGAGACTTTTCAGAATATCCTTGATGGCGGCGGCGCCGATGCCGACGGTGAATTTCCCCGGATATTCCTCCTTGCTCTGCCGGTATTGTTCTTCAGTAAGCAGGCTTCCGATCGGAATGGAAGGCTCATCCGAGCTGACAACGACATAGGAATCAAAGTAGAGAACCTTTTCCAGCTCTTTGAGGGTCATGTCACAGAGATTGCCGATCTTGCTCGGCAGACTCTTGAGAAACCAGATATGGGCCACCGGCGAGGCAAGTTCAATGTGGCCGAGCCGTTCCCGGCGGACCTTGGACTGGATGACCTCAACGCCGCATTTTTCACAGATGACGCCGCGGTGCTTCATCCTCTTGTATTTGCCGCAGTTGCACTCATAATCCTTTACCGGACCGAAGATTTTCGCACAGAACAGGCCATCGCGCTCAGGCTTGAAGGTGCGGTAATTGATCGTTTCCGGCTTTTTCACCTCTCCATGCGACCAGTCGAGGATCTTTTCCGGCGAGGCGAGAGAAATTCGGACGGAATTAAATTTAAAAGGCTTTTTTTCATTCGTAAAAAAGCTGAACAATTCTTCCACGGCACCACCCTTGTAAGCAGTTATTCGTTTCGTCTCAGTCTGTTGGGGACGGAGCGCATCACTTCAGGCGATTCGAGCAGCACGAGCTGATCCCGAAGGGGATTCGGGGTTCACGACTATTCCAGCAGTTCCATGTCAAGACAGAGTCCCTGCAGCTCCTTGATGAGAACATGAAAGGACTCCGGCAGACCAGCTGTCAGGAAATTGTTGCCCTTGACGATCTTTTCATACATTTTCGTGCGTCCGGTGACATCGTCAGACTTAACGGTGAGAAATTCCTGCAACGTGTAGGCTGCACCGTATGCCTCCATGGCCCACACCTCCATTTCGCCGAGTCGCTGGCCGCCAAACTGGGCCTTGCCGCCCAGCGGCTGCTGGGTCACGAGGGAATAGGGTCCGGTGGAGCGGGCGTGAATCTTGTCATCAACCAGATGATGAAGTTTCATGATATACATGGAGCCAACGGTAACCTTGTTTTCAAACCTTTCGCCGGTCAATCCGTCATACAGTACGGACTGACCCACCTCCTCGCAGCCGGCCTCGACCAGCATCTGCCGGATCTCAGCCTCAGTGGCCCCATCAAACACCGGGGTGGCAATATGAATTCCCGACCCCATCTTGCGCCCCATCAGCAGGAGATCGTCATCACTGAGGCCATCAGTGAGTTCAGCATATTCGGCGGGTGAATAAATTTTCTGCAGTTTGGCCTTCAGGGCGGCAAGCTCCTTCTTTTCCGCCAGACGCTGAATCTGCTCACCGAGCTGTTTGGCAGCCCGGCCGAGATGGACCTCCAATACCTGACCGATGTTCATACGCGAAGGAACGCCGAGCGGGTTCAGCACCACGTCCACCGGCGTCCCGTCAGCGAAATACGGCATATCCTCCTCAGGCAGGATCCGGGAGACAACGCCCTTGTTCCCATGGCGGCCGGCCATTTTGTCGCCGACTGCCAGCTTGCGTTTGGTGGCGACATAGACCTTGACCATCTTGATGACGCCGGGCGGCAGATCATCGCCCTTTTTCAGACGTTCGATGCGCGCCTTGTAGCGTTCGCTGACCTCCTCGGCCTGCTTGTCAAAGCGATCGAAAAGCAGGTCGATTTCACCCTGGAGCCGATCGCGATTGCTAAAATCTATCCGCTTGATGTCAGCCAGCGCCATCTTTTCAAGGATATCCACGGTGATGCGACCTCCTTCCTGGAGCAGGATTTCACCGTTTTTGCCCATGAACACCGAGGCTGCTTTCTCTTCGGCGAGAATCTCGGCTACGCTGTTTTTCACCGCTTTTTTCAGGCAGTTCACCTCGTCGTCGCGATCACGTTCGAGTCGGCGTACTTCCATTTTTTCAATGGCCAGGGTTCGCTCATCCTTTTCCACCCCTTTACGGGAAAAGACCTTGGCATCGATGACGACCCCCTCGACCCCGGGCGGGACGCGCAGGGAGGTATCTTTGACGTCGCCGGCTTTTTCACCGAAAATGGCCCGCAACAATTTTTCCTCCGGGGACAGTTGCGTTTCCCCTTTGGGGGTGACTTTCCCCACCATGGTGTCGCCGGGCTTGATCTCGGCGCCGATGCGGACCACGCCGCTTTCGTCGAGATTACGGAGACTTTCCTCGCTGACATTGGGGATATCACGGGTAATCTCTTCTTTGCCCAGCTTGGTGTCCCGGGCCACTGTCTCGAAAACCTCGATATGCAGGGATGTGTAGGTATCCTCACGCAGCAGCTTTTCGCTGACCAGGATGGAATCCTCAAAGTTGAAACCGCGCCACGGCATGAAGGCGATGGTGACATTCTTGCCGAGGGCCAGTTCTCCCTTTTCCACCGCCGGCCCGTCGGCGAGGATCTCGTTTTTCACCACCCGTTGTCCGGGCAGCACCAGTGGGCGCTGGTTAAAACAGGTGGACTGGTTGGATTTTCGGTATTTGTCCAGGCGATAGACGGCGATGCCAGTGTCAAAACCATCGGTTCCCGGTTGATCGTAACGGACGACGACGCGGTTGGCATCAACCTCTTCCACCACCCCATCACCGCCGGCAAGCAGACAGACCCCGGAATCACAGGCGACCTTTCTTTCCATGCCAGTGCCGATAATGGGTGTGGCGGTTCGCAGCAAGGGGACACCCTGACGCTGCATGTTCGACCCCATCAGCGCGCGGTTGGCGTCGTCGTTGTCAAGAAAGGGAATCATCGAGGCAGCAACACTGACGAGCTGATTCGGCGAGACATCCATACAGGTCACCTTGTCGGCACCAGTCAGGACAACCTCACCCTCTTCACGGGCGATGAAGTTATCGGCCTGCAGCATCCCGGTTTCATCAAGTTTCGCGATGGCCGGGACAAATACCTCATTTTTCTCCCGCAGGGCGGACATGAAGACAACCTCATCGGTCACCCGACGATTGACGACCCTGCGGTAAGGAGTTTCGATGAAGCCATATTCATTGACTTTGGCAAAGCCAGCCAGGGAAACGATCAGTCCGATATTCGGCCCCTCAGGTGTTTCGACCGGACAGATTCTGCCATAATGGGTCGGATGAACGTCACGCACTTCGAAGCCGGCACGTTCACGGGAGAGGCCGCCCGGCCCGAGAGCGCTCAGCCTTCTTTTGTGAGTGACCTCGGAAAGCGGATTCGTTTGATCCATGAACTGGGAAAGCTGGCTGGTGCCGAAAAATTCCTTGATTGCGGCGGTAATGGGTTTTGGATTTATGAGGTCGTGGGGCATCAGGGTTTCGACTTCCTGCAGGCTCATCCGTTCCCGGATAGCGCGTTCCATCCGCACCAGTCCCATCCGGTACTGATTTTCCACCAGTTCACCGACGGTCCGCACCCTTCTGTTGCCAAGATGATCGATGTCATCAATCGGTCCCTGCGAATCCTTCAGGCGCAGCAGGTATTTGACCGACTCCATGATATCCTCACGGGTGAGTGTCCGGGTCTCAATCGGCGTATCGAGCCCCAGCTTGGCGTTAATCTTGAAACGGCCAACCTCCGACAGGTCATAGGTATCCGGGTTGAAAAAGAGATTTTCAAAAAATTTACCGGCAACTTCGGCGGTGGGAGGGCTGCTCGGCCGCAGCCGACGATAAATCTCGAGCAAGGCTTCACCAGCAGATTCAGCCTTATCCAGAGTCAGGGTTTTCCGGAAGGCGTCACTGACCTTGATTCCGTCAATAAATAGGATCTCCATGGACTGGACGCCAGCCTGGCGAATCTCCTCCAGTACCGACTCGGTAATCTCCGCATTACTGGGGAGGATGACCTCACCAGTGCCCGGATTGACGATATCTTCGGCAACAAACTGGCCAATAAGTGTTTCGGGGTCTACTTCAAGAACCTTGATCCCGGCTTCCTGCAGACGGCTGGCCAGGGCCTTGCCGATTTTACGGTTCTGCTTGGCCAGGATCTCACCTGTTTCCGGATGAATCAGATCATGGGGTGCACGGTGGCCCACCACCATGGCAGCCACGAATTTCTTGAAAATCTTGCCCTCGTGAAAGGAGATCTTTTCCGTGTCATAAAAAAAGCGCAGCAGTTCCGCCCCGCTGTACCCCAACGCCTTCAACAGGGTGCTGACCGGGAATTTCCGGCGCCGGTCAATGCGCACATGAAGGATGTCCTTTGCATCAAACTCAAGGTCAACCCAGGACCCGCGGACGGGGATGATACGGGCGGAATAAAGCAGCTTGCCGCCTGAATGGGTTTTGCCGGCATCATGGGCGTAAAAAAGACCGGGTGAACGTTGCAGCTGACTGACAATGACCCGTTCCGTACCGTTGATGACAAAAACGCCGGCCTTGGTCATCAGAGGGATGGAACCGAGATAAACCGACTGTTCCTTGATGTCCCGAATGTTTTTGACATCGGTTTCCGGGTCGATATCGTAGGTAACGAGGCGAACGGTTATCTTAATCGGCACCTCATAGGTCATGCCCCGCTCTACACACTCTTCAACCGTATATTTTGGTTCGCCAAAATGGTAACGGACAAATTCCAGCGTACAGAGTCCGTTGAAATCCTGAATTGGAAAAACTGATTTGTATATTGCCTGTAAACCCGAATCATCACGCTCATCAGGATCAACATCGATCTGCAGAAATTTTTCATAGGAGACCCTCTGCATATCGATCAGATGGGGTTTTTCTATTACTTCGCCGATTTTCGCAAAACTTTTCCTGATTATCTTATTAACCTTCATTCAGTTATGCCCTCGCCTTCAAACTGGCTCTCGGTTTATTCGCCATGTTTCCCGGGGTAAACAGGTCAACAGTACGCTGGGGCGGAAAACGCAATATAACGCTACGGGATTTTTACCCCCGCAGCGTTATATTCAGCGCATCCGGCTGGTCTCCTTCCGCGGATGAAGACCGGATCTATGCAGCTTTTTTAAACAGCCATTTACTTGATCTCAACCGTTCCACCTGCAGCTTCGATCTTGGCCTTGATATCTTCAGCCTCTGCCTTGGAAACCGCTTCCTTGACCGGAGAAGGGGCACCTTCAACCAGATCCTTGGCCTCTTTCAGACCAAGAGAAGTGATGGCGCGAACTTCTTTGATTACGCCGATTTTCTTGTCACCGGCGGTTACGAGGATAACATCAAACTCGGTTTTTTCCTCAACCGGTTCTGCAGCGGCAGCAGCAGGTCCGGCAGCGGCAACCGCAACAGGG
This sequence comes from uncultured Desulfobulbia bacterium, assembly GCA_964624225.1. Taxonomy (GTDB): domain Bacteria; phylum Desulfobacterota; class Desulfobulbia; order Desulfobulbales; family SURF-16; genus DB1. The sequence continues at coordinate 5,489 of CAZUZJ010000188.1, forward strand.
GCGGCGGCGGAAACACCGAATTTCTCCTCCATCTCCTTGACAAGCTCGGAAAGCTCGA
>CAZUZJ010000189.1:0-5477 GCA_964624225.1 uncultured Desulfobulbia bacterium
GGCGCGCCGCTGGCCGCAACATACGGACCGAACTGGCTGAATATTCCCAATGACGAACTGCTGGCCCGCATCGACGAGGTGCCGATCGATCGGGAAATCATCCTGGTCTGCAATGCCGGCAGCCGTTCCTATGACGCCATGTGCCTGCTCCAGCAGGCCCGCCCCCGCACCCGCAACCTGCAGGGCGGGATCGGCGCCTTGCGACGGATGGGGATTGTCCTGTAGGTTGCCTCACAACGTAATTGTGTTACGAACACGCAAAATCAACCACAGAGACCACGGAGCACGCGAGATAGCAAAAAAAATCTCTGTGTCCACTGAGTTCTCAGTGGTAAATTTTTTAAGGGAGCTGTTTTTTTCATTTTCTTTTAGACACCGGGAAAACCGGAGGAGATCACGTCATGCCGGAGAGGATTTACAATTTCAGTCCAGGGCCCGCCACCCTGCCCGTTGAGGTGCTGCAACAGGCGGCCATCGATATCGTCAACTACAACAACCGGGGGATCGGCCTCATCGAGCTGAGTCACCGCGGCAAGGATTTCATGGCGGTGGCCGAGGAGGCGGAGGCCCTGGTTCGTGAACTGCTCAATATCCCGGCTCATTACAAGGTGCTCTTCCTGCAGGGCGGAGCCTCCACCCAGTTTGCCATGGTGCCGATGAATCTGCTCGGTCCGGGCACCAAGGGCTCGTATCTCAACACCGGGGTCTGGGCGAAAAAGGCGATCAAGGAGGCCAATATCGTGGCCTCGGCCCATGTCGCCTATTCAAGCGAAGAAAGCAAATATGATCATGTGCCGGTCGACAGCGATTACACGGTTGATCCTGATGCCGAGTATCTCTACTTCGTCTCCAACAACACCATCTACGGCACCCAGTTTCACGCCATGCCGAAATCGGAGAAGATGCTGGTCTGTGACATGAGTTCTGACATCATGTCCCGGCCCTTTGCCATTGACCCCTTTGGCCTGGTTTTTGCCGGCGCTCAGAAGAATATCGGTCCGGCCGGTGCCACCCTGGTCATCGTCCGCGACGATCTCCTTGACCGGACCCCGGCCACGGTGCCGACCATGTTCCGCTACAAAACCCACGCAGACAACGGCTCCATGTTCAACACCCCGCCCTGTTTCGCCATCTATATCATCGGCCTGGTCTGCAAATGGCTCAAAAAAATGGGCGGCGTGCCGGCAATCGAGAAGATCAACCGGGAAAAGGCCGCCATCCTCTATGATGCCATTGATGCCTCCGACTTTTATCGGGGCCATGCCCGCAAGGATTCCCGTTCGCTGATGAACGTCACCTTCAATCTGCCCACCCCGGAACTGGAGAAGAAATTCATTGAGGAAGCGGCAAGGCGCGGACTCGACGGCCTCAAAGGACACCGTTCCATCGGCGGCATCCGCGCCTCGATCTACAACGCCTTCCCCAAACAGGGCGTCATCGATCTGGTCGCATTCATGAAGGAATTTGAAAAAAGCGCCTGAGGTGCACTACGAAGGGAATGTGATACGGCCTCCCAGCGAGGCCGATTCCATCATCCTGCAGGTGACGGTGGGCTGTTCCCACAACCGTTGTACCTTCTGCGGCGCGTATAAGGATGTCCGTTTTCGCATCAAGGAGCTGGAATTGATCGACGCGGACATCGATTTTGCCGCGACCTGCTGCCGCCGCCAGAACAAGGTCTTTCTCGCCGACGGCGATGCCCTGATCCTGCCGCAGAAGCGTCTCGTTCCCCTGCTGGAAAAGATCCGCCTCAGGCTGCCCTGGGTCAACCGGATCAGCCTCTATGCCAATGCCCGGTCGATCATGGCAAAATCGCCGGCAGAGCTGGCCGAGCTGAAACAACTCGGCCTTGATCGGGTCTACATGGGAGTGGAAAGCGGTTCGGACCCGGTGCTGGCAGCGATCCGCAAGGGCACGGACAGCGCCGGCATGATCAGGGCCGGCTGCCGGGTGCGGGAGGCCGGCCTGTTTCTCTCCGTCACCGTCCTGCTCGGTATCGGCGGCGAAGCCGGCTCCATGGAACACGCCATCAGCACCGGTCGGGTCGTCTCCGACTCCGGTGCCAACCAGATCGCCGCCCTTACCCTCATGCTTCTTCCAAACACTCCGCTTTATCTTGCTGAAAAATCGAAACTATTCACGCTCCCAAGTCGGGATGGCCTCCTGCGGGAGCTGCGCACCATGGTAACGCACATCAGCGCGCCGCGGGTTCAGTTCCAGGCCAATCACGCCTCCAACTATCTGCCCATCAGCTGTCGTCTCAGCCGGGACAAGGAGAAAATTCTCACCATGATTGATCATGCCCTGGCGGACGGGACAGCGTTGCGACCGGAACATCTCCGCGCCCTCTGAGGCAGCCCTCCCCTTTCCCGTGTTCAACATGGGGCAGGCAGATTTCGAAACAGGCACCCACGCCCGGCGTATTGATGAGCCGCAGGTCGCCGTTGAATTTTCGCATGAGCTGGCGGGAGATACTGAGCCCCAGCCCGGTGCCCTGCCCTGCCGGTTTGGTCGTGAAAAACGGGTCAAAGATGTTTTCCTCAGCCAGGGGATCAATGCCGCCGCCATTGTCTTCAATGGCGATACACCCCATCTCGTTCCTGCTGAAGACGCGGATGGTGATGACCGGTTCAAAATGCTCATCCGTTCTCGCCTTTTCCGCCAGGGCATAGCGTGAGTTGGAAAGGAGATTGAGCAGGACCTGTTCAAATTCCGCCTGAATGGCCTGCACCGGCGGCACCTCGCCCTCCGTCTCCACCCGGACGGTGATCCCGTGATTATGGAACTGCATGCGGCACAGCGACAGGGCGTCGGCCAGCACATCGGCAAAGGCAAAGGAACAGAGATCCTGACAGGGATGGCCGAGGGTGCGGACATGGTCGATGAGGCGGGTGATGCGGTTGACATTATCGAGCAGGACCTGCACATCGCCCAGCATCTTTTCCTTGGTCAGCATCTGACGTCGTTCCAGCAGCTGCCAGCCCTGCACGGTGATGGAGATGACATTGAGCGGCTGATTGATTTCATGGGCCATGGAGGTTGCCATCTCGCCCAGGGCCGCCATCCTGCCGCTGTGCACCTCGGCGGCCCGGCGATATTCGCTTTCCTTTTTGGCCTGAAGGAGCTTCAGGGTTTTCTGCAGCTCGCAGCTGCGTTCCTCCACCATCTTTTCCAGCTGTTCGCGATGTCTTTTCAGCTCCAGATGGGTACGCACCCTGGCCTTGACAATGGCGGCGCTGACCGGTTTGCAGAGGAAATCCACCGCCCCCATGGCAAGCCCCTTTTCATGATCCTCCTCTTCGGTTCGGGCGGTGATAAAAATGATCGGGATCTTTCTGAACCGCTTCTCCGCCTTCAGCAGCCGACACAATTCGTAGCCGCTCATACCCGGCATCATGATATCAAGCAGAATCAGATCCGGCAGATCGGCCCGGATCAGTTCAAGGGCCCGGGGGGCGCTGGTGACGGTGACGACCTCATACTCCTCTTCCAGCTTGTTAACCAGCACCTTGACACTGGCCGGCAGATCATCAACAATAAGAATCTTTTCCTTGGGCGATTCCGGGGGCACGGGCATTCCTTTCGGCAACTGGTTGAGAAAACGGATATTTCAAAATTCAATAGCATGCTGAATAACAGCTATGTTATGAATTTCAAAAGATTTATACAACAGAAAAACACAAAAAAAATGCCGGCCGGCCGGGCCGTCTCATACATCTTATTGATTCCATGGAACAAATACAGTATGATTGTCGGGTAACGACATGGGAAAGAATCCACATTGTCCCGGATGCGCGGGGCCTGCCGTGGACGGAAAGAAAATGGTTTGCCCACATCCGCCGCAACAAGCGCCCCTCGGCAAAGTCGAAATTTGAGACCAGACTGTGATCAGCATGGAGAATGAAACCTACAGAATCATGGTGGTTGACGACGAACCGGATATTGCCGAAGGCATTGCCGTGACCCTCTCCGCCCTGACCGGCCTGCATTTCTCTCCTTTCAGCAACGCCATGCAGGCCCTGTCGGCATTTAAGAACCAGCCATATGATCTTGTTCTCACCGATCTGACCATGCCCGGCATCGGAGGTTTCGACCTGGTCAGTCAGATCAGGAAAATCCGGCCGGGAACCGATTTTATCATCATCACCGCCCACAAATCATTGGAGGTCGTTCATCATTCCCATCTCCTGGGCGCCATGAAGATTTTCTATAAACCCTTCAATATCGAAGAACTGGAAAGAGTCGTGCAGAACTGTCATCAGAAATTTCTTTTCTGGAAGGATCGCTTCCAGGAGGTCACCTCCGTCAACCGTTAACATTTCTTTTTCTATCGCCGCGTGTCCTCCTTTACCCCAGCAGCCCGCATCGACCTGAAAGATCTGGCCCGAGAAGAAGTGGCCGTTCAGATCCGTGAACGCAACCTGCCACTCTACCGGGCAAAACAGATCTTTTCCTGGATCTACCGGCCCGGTGTCTCCGATTTTGCCGGGATGACCGATCTGTCAAAAGAGTTGCGTCATTCCCTGGCCGCGGAATTTTGCATCAGCCGACTGACGCCGGAGATCACCGAGGTGTCCGGGGATGGCACGAGAAAATACGGTTTCCGACTGGCGGACGGTCGCATCATCGAGAGTGTGCTGATCCCGGAAGAGGACCGCTCCACCCTCTGCGTCTCCTCCCAGGTCGGCTGTGCCATGGGCTGTGCCTTCTGCCTCACCGGCACCATGGGCTTTGGCAGGAATCTCAGCTGCGCGGAAATGGTCAATCAGGTCTGCGCGGTGAACGACGATCTGCGCAGCAGGGGACTGGGGGAGATCAACAATCTGGTTTTCATGGGCATGGGGGAACCGCTGGCCAATTTCGACAACCTGGTCAGGGCGCTCTCGGTGCTGCTGGATGAAGCGGGACTCGACTTTTCCGATCGGCGTATTACCGTGTCCACCTGCGGCCTGGTCCCGAAAATGATGGAGCTGGCCGCGATCTTCAAGGTCAACCTCGCCGTTTCTCTCCATGCCGCGGACAACGAGACGCGCAGCCGCCTGATGCCGATCAATGCCCGCTATCCCCTCGACACCCTCCTTGACGCCTGCCGCAAACTGCCGATCCCCAAACGCAAGCGGATCATGTTCGAATACATCCTCCTCAAGGGCATCAACGACGCCGACAGCGACGCAATCCGGCTGGCCGTCATTCTCCGCGGCATCCCGGCCAAGATCAACCTGCTGCCCTGCAACGAAACTCCGCAGCTGCCCTTTGCCCGGCCCGACGACTCGCGGGTGGAGGCGTTTCAGAACATTCTCAAGGAGCGGGGCTATACCGTGCTGCTGCGCGCCAGCCGCGGCGCCGATATTTCGGCGGCCTGCGGCCAGCTCGCCAGCGCCTCGACAGACACATTGCCTACCGATAGGCAACCCGGTGATCCCTGCCCCGGCCGCCACCACGGGCATGGTGCTTGCCGCCGCCATGATCACCATGGC
>CAZUZJ010000190.1:0-5396 GCA_964624225.1 uncultured Desulfobulbia bacterium
ACGAGGTCGGTTCGGTCGCCTTTGGCCTTTCTCTGGCCTCCATGGTCGCAACCAAGGACCGGGTGGTGCGGGAGGGAATGATCATCGCCGCGGTGGAGATTTTGCTCAGTATGCTGCTGTTGGCCTCCGGCGGGTATCTTATCACCCGCCACATCCGCGCCCTGACCGAGGGGACCCGGCGGCTGGCCCGGGGCGATTACACCGCCCGCATCCGTATCACCGGCAGCGACGAGATCGCCGAACTGGCCGACCATTTTAATGTTATGTCCGCTGCCATTGCTGATCAGGTCAGCAGTCTGCGGGAGAGCGAAATGCGCTTTGCCGCCATTTTCAACGCGGTGGGCGAGGCGATTTTTGTCCACGACGTCGCCACCGGCAGAATCATCGATGTCAATCAGCGGATGTGCGAGATGTACCGCTGCAGTCGGGAAAAGGCGCTCAGCAGCGATGTCGGCGTTTTCAGTTCCGGCATTCCCCCCTATACCCTCGATACCGCCCTGGCCAGAATCAAGGCGGCCAGTCTGGAAGGCCCGCAACGCTTCGACTGGCAGTCCCGCGCCTGTGACGGTCGGCTGTTCTGGTCCGAGGTCAGTCTCAGTCTGGTGAAAATCGGGGATGACGACCGTCTGCTCGCCGTGGTGCGCGACATCAGCGAACGGAAGAGGGCGGAGGAGGAGAAAAACACGGCGATTGCCCGTTTCCGCACCCTGGTCGACAGCCTGGACGCCCTGGTCTATGTGGCGGACATGGCGACTCATGAGATTCTCTTCATCAATGAATACGGCAGACAGGTCTGGGGTGAGGTGGAGGGCAGAATCTGCTGGCAGGCTCTGCAGGTCGGGCAAACCGGACCGTGCCCCTTCTGCACCAACGATAAGCTGCTGGACGCGGACGGAAAACCGGTCGGCACCATTGTCACTCTGATTCGCAACACCGTCTCCAGGGAATGGTATGAGTGCCGGGACCAGGCCATCCAGTGGATCGACGGCCGTCTGGTGCGGATGGTGATCGCCATCAATATCACCCGGCGTAAGCTGGCCGAGGAGGCCCTGGCCGCGGAAAAACAACAGCTTGCCGTTACCCTGCGCAGCATCGGTGACGGCGTCATCACCACCGATACCGACGGTCGGGTCCTGCTGCTCAACAGCGTGGCGGAAACCCTGACCGGCTGGTCGCAGGCCGAGGCCCACGGCCGACCGCTGGCCGAGGTCTTCACCATCGTCCACGCCAAAACCGGAGTACGCTGCGCCAATCCGGTGGAGCGGGTGCTGGCCTCCGGTCGCATCACCGAACTTGCCGATTATACCCTTCTCGTGGCCAGGGACGGCAGACAGCGGCTGGTGGCGGACAGTGGTGCGCCGATCCGCGACGAACAGGGGCAGATTGTCGGGGTGGTCCTTGTTTTTCGTGATGTGACGGAAAAACAGCGGATGGAGGAGGAGCTGCTCAAAATCAAGAAACTCGAGTCGGTCGGGGTGCTGGCCGGCGGCATTGCCCATGATTTCAACAATATCCTCGCCGCCATCCTTGGCAACATCAATCTGGCCCTGCTCGATGCCGACTTGGGGGAAAAGACCCGCTCCCTGCTCGTTAGCGCCGAAAAGGCCTCGGTGCGCGCCAAGGCGCTGACCCGCCAGCTGCTCACTTTTTCCAAAGGGGGCGAGCCGGTGCGGGAAACCGCTTCCATTGCCGAGGTTATCCGTGATTCGGCCGAATTTGTTCTGCATGGCGGCAACGTCGCCTGCCAGTATGTCATCGCCGATGACCTCTGGCTGGTTGATATCGACAAGGGGCAGATCAGTCAGGTTATTCAGAATATCATCATCAACGCCAAACAGGCGATGCCCTCGGGCGGCGTCATCGAGGTCCGCTGCGAAAACATCGTTGCCGGTAAGGCGCCTGACCAGACCATGACCAGACCGGGCCGTTATGTCAGGATCGGCATCCGCGACACCGGCCCCGGTATGGCGGCAGACGTTGTCGAGAAAATTTTTGATCCCTATTTCACCACCAAGGATGACGGCAGCGGTCTGGGACTCGCCATCACCCATTCCATCATCGGCAAACATGGCGGTTTTATCAGCGTCGAGTCCGCGCCGGGGCAGGGGACCCTCTTCACCATGCTGCTGCCGGTTTCCTCCCTGGCAGCGGGAAAAGAGAAGGATGAGGATGAGGCGGCAGCGCAGGTTGCCGGGGCGAAAATCCTGCTCATGGATGATGAGGAAATGGTGCGTAATGTCGCGGCCGCCATGCTTGCCATGCTCGGTCATCACGTGACCCCGGCCCGGGACGGGGCGGAGGCGATCGCCCTCTACCAACAGAACATGGAGAGCGGCGAACCGTTTGATCTGGTCATCATGGACCTCACCATTCCGGGCGGCATGGGCGGCCAGGATGCGGTGCGCGCCATCCGCACCCTGGATCCGGCGGCGCGGGTCATCGTCGCCAGCGGCTATTCCAACGATCCGGTCATGGCCCATTGTCGGGAATACGGTTTTGCCGCCGCCATTGTCAAACCCTTCCAGCTGCACGATATCGACAGCATCATCAGCGACCTGCTGCGCCGCTGAGCAGATCACCATGCCCGGCGGCATTCAGGAAAAGTGATTATGAAAAAAACCCGGTTATTCTTTTTGTCGGAATCGTAAGTTCTGTTGGTTTCGTAAAAACTGAAAATTAACCACAGAGACCACAGAGCGTACATTGGTAACTAATTGTAATTAAAGTTTTTTCTCTGCGACCTCAGTGCGCTCCGTGGTGAAAAAAGACTATTTACTTGGCAAGTCTTGCCCTGGATGAAGCGTGAATCTTTCCTTTTACACCAGTAACCGCCTGGAAAAACTGGCCGATCTCTTTGCTGTTGCCGCGGCCGGAGCGGCCCGTTCCCCTTTTGACCGGCAGATCATCGTGGTCCAGACCGCCGGCATGGGCCGCTGGCTGTCCCTGTGGCTGGCCGACCGCAACCGCATCTGTGCCGGTATGGAATTTCTTTATCCCAACGCAGTGGTCGAACGCCTCTTCAGCCTGGTGCTGCCCGATGGCGCCTGGAAGCCGGAAAGTCCGGCGATCACGGCCTGGCGCATCATGGCGCTCTTGCCCGAGCTGTGCCGGGAACCGGCAGCCCGGGATGTTTTTGCGCCGGTGGCTGACTATCTTGCCGATGACGAAAGCGGCGTCAAGCTTTACCAGCTCGCAATGAAAATCGCCGATCTCTTTGATCAGTATCAGATTTACCGGCCGGATCTGGTGCTGGCCTGGGAAGCGGGGGATGACCCCCATGATGGGCGGCTGACCGGGGCAACGGGCTATGGGTGGCAGAAGATGCTCTGGGGCCAGCTCGGCCTGCCCGCCGGCCGGGCCCGTTGCCACCGCGATTTTCTCCGGCGCATGGCGAATTTTGATATGGCGGCCGCGGCCCGCCTCCCCGCCCGTCTCACCCTCTTCGGGGTGGCGGTCATTCCGCCTCTCTATCTCGATATCTTCGCCGCCGTGGCCCGTCATCTGCCGGTTGCCATCTATCTGCTCCAGCCCTGTCGCGAGTACTGGGGTTTTATCCGCAGCAGCCGGGAGATCCGGCGGCAGGAGAAGGCCGCGGGACGCGGCCGGGACGAGCTGCTGCTGGAAGAGGTCAATCCGCTGCTCGCCTCCCAGGGTATCCTCGGCCGGGATTTTTTCAACATGATGCTGACCCTCGACGACGAGCGCCACCGGGTCGAGGAGTGTTTCCAGGCCGGGCCGGGTGACAGCCTCCTTCATCTCGTCCAGCGCGATCTGCTTGATCTTGTCGATCCGGAAGAGGCGCCGGCCGTTGCCCCTGTTGCCGACGATGTCTCCATCCAGTTTCATTCCTGTCACTCCCCCCTGCGGGAGGTGGAGGTGCTCTACGACCAGCTTCTCCACCTGCTGCAGCAGGATCCCAGCCTGACCCCCTCCGACATCCTGGTCATGGCCCCGGAACTGCCGGTTTATGCCCCCTTCATTCGCGTTGTTTTTGACTCACCTTACTCTGCTGCGACAAAACTGCCCTATGCCATTGCCGATCTGCCGATGTCGGGGCTCCAGGTGCTGATGGATGCCTTCCTCCATCTGCTGACCGTCCTGCGCGGCCGTTTTCGCGCCTCGGCGGTGCTGGGGCTGCTCGAAATCGAAGCGGTGGCTGCCCGTTTTTTTCTCACCGCCGCCGACCGTGAGGTGGTGCGCACCTGGGTGGAGGCGGCCGGCATCCGCTGGGGGGTAGACAAGGAGATGGTGGCCGCTGAGGGGCTGCCGCCCCACGACCTGTCCTGGGAGGCGGGCCGTGAACGGCTGCTGCTCGGCTATGCCATGGCGGTGGAGAAGGGTCGGGAAGTGGTGGGCGTTTTTCCCTGCCCGGAGGTGGATGAGGGCAGCGCCGCCCTGCTCGGCCGGTTCCTTGATTTTTACGACACCCTCACCCGCTTCCGCAAGCGGATCACGAGCTGTGAGGTGGAGGGGGGCAGCCTCGGCAGCTGGAGCCGTTTGCTGGATGAGCTGCTCGATGCCCTTTTTGCCGGCGGCCCGGCCTATGAGGCGGACCGGCTCATTCTGGAGGCCGAGCTGGCCGCCCTGGCCGACGAGGAGGAACACCTTTCCCGGCCGCTCCGCCTTTCCCTGGAGGCGGTGCGCGCCTGTCTCGTCGAGCGCCATAACGCCACCCTGCACGCCCGGGGATTCATGGGCGGCGGCATCACCTTCTGCGCCATGCTGCCCATGCGCAGCATTCCCTTTCGGGTGATCTGCATGATCGGCATGAACGACGGCGTCTTCCCTCGCCTGGACCGGCCCCTTGAATATGATTTGACCAGGGTCGAGCGGCGGCTGGGGGATCGGTCGCGTAAGGAAAACGATAAGTATCTCTTCCTCGAAACCCTGATTTCCGCTCGGGATATCCTGTCCATCAGCTATACCGGCCAGCGCATCGCCGACAACAGCCCGACGCCGCCGGCCGCACCGGTGGGCGAACTGCTCGATTACCTCGGGTTGCGCCTGCGCCTTTCCCCGGCGGAACGGGCCGGCCTCGTTGTCCGCCACCGGTTGCAATCCTTTAACCGTGAGTATTTCCGCCAGGGCGGTCGTCTGTTCAGTTATTCCGAGGAAAACTGCCGGGCCGCGGCGGTCGGGCTTGATCGGCGACCTGCGGCCTCTTTTTTCGCCTCCGGACCGCTTGCCGCCGGCCCGGAGTTGGTCGAGATCAGGCTGGAGGAGCTGCTGCGTTTTTTTGCCCATCCGGTCCGCTTTCTCTATACCAGGGTGCTGCATATCGAACTTGATGAGAGAACCCTGGCCGTTGCCGATCATGAGCCGTTTGAACCGGACGGGCTGCAAGCCTACCGGATCAGGGAAGAGTTGCTGCCGCGACCCGGGGAGGATGGGCCGGC
>CAZUZJ010000191.1:0-5371 GCA_964624225.1 uncultured Desulfobulbia bacterium
TCGCGAGTCGCAACAGCTCCCGTTTGATCGCTGCAAGATCGGTGATGTCGTGGGCAAAGGTTTCCTCGTTGCCGATGGATTTGATCTTGTCCGTCGTCTCCAGCGGTCTGGAGTCGATGCCGCGGGCGTGGAAATACATGGCCCGCCCCTGTTTGCCGAATTTTTTTTCCAGAAAATCAAGGGAGAGGCGGGTGAGGTCGCCGATGGTCCGCACCCCGAGCTGTTCGAGGAGCGGCACTGTTTTTTTCCCCACCCCCCACAGCCGGCCGATGGCGAGCGGGGCGAGAAAACGTTCCTCCTCGCCATGGCGGACAATGGTCAGGCCGTCCGGTTTGTTGCAGTCCGAGGCGATTTTGGCGACCAGCTTGCAGCCGGCGACCCCGGCCGAGACGGTGAGCCCGGTTTCCTCCCGGACCCGGCGCCGGATCATTGCGGCGATCTGTTCCGGCGGGCCGAAGAGGCGGTCGCAGCCGCTGACATCGAGGAAGGCCTCGTCCACCGAGAGTTGTTCCAGTAAGGGCGAGTAGTCGGCGAAGATCGTCATGATCCTCTCAGACACCTCCTGGTAGCGATGGATGCGGACCGGCAGAAAAACACCGTCCGGGCAGCGCTTGCGGGCAATGGCCATGGCCAGGGCCGAGTGGACGCCATAAGCCCGCGCTTCGTAGGAGGCGGCGCAGACCACGCCGCGCTCGGAGCCGCCGCCGACGATGACGGGCTTGCCTTTCAGCTCGGGCTGGTCCAGGATTTCGACCGAGGCGTAAAAGGCATCCATATCGAGGTGAATGATGTGGCGCTCCATGGCGATCCTTTGCTTGAACCAGCCTGATTTCCGGACGTTGCCAGGGTGGTCAATGCGATCTAATGCCCCCCTCGGTGGCAATCGCTGCACCGGTAATTCGGCAGACGGTGGTGCAGGTTGTTGCTGCGCGGGCTGCCGGTCACCGTGCTGGCGGGGTGGCAATTCAGGCAGACCCGTTCCACGGTCACCAGGTATGCGCTGCCGTCATCGGCCGGTTCGATGGCATGGCAGGACAGGCATTCATAGGTCGAGTTGCCGACGTCGTAGGGAACGATGCTCGCTGCCGGAATTGGTTGCCCGACCAACAGGTGGTGTTTGTCGGGGTTCTCGTACTCGAGACGGGGAAAGCGAGCAAGATCAGCGTGACAGAAAAGGCAATCGACCTCGTCGTTGTCTCCCATGCCGTCCCCCATTCCACCGTCACCCCAGGAGCCGGAGGACGATCCATCACTCCAGGTGCCTCCCGTTGCGCCCCGGGCCACGGTATCAGTGGCGCTACAAAACACGATTGCTGAAAAGAGAATAACAGGCATCGTTAAAAGCAGCATTTTTTTCTTCATTTTATTTATGTCTCCCTCTTTATGGTGCATAACTTCTCTGCTCTGTGCGCTTCGCGGTCGGTTGCTGCACGGGAAGGTGGCTCACTGGAGAAATGTCACGATCTCTGCCTTGTTCCGCAATTCTTTTACATGTTCCAAACGCATTTTGCCGGTGTACTTTTCCTGGAGGAATTTTCTGATAAAATCTTCCGTCTGTTCGACCGGGATATAGCCGGCGGGTTCTCTGCTGAAAACCTGAATGATATGGTAGCCGAATTTCGTGGCAAAGACCTCGCTTGTCGTGCCTGGTTCCATGCGGAAGGCGATCTCGTCAAACTCCGGAGGCATGAAGCCTTTTTCGATGAAACCGAGGCTCCCGCCCTGTTCTTTCGACATGCGGCAATCGGTGTGCTGGTCCGCTAACGTGGCAAAATCTTCGCCTGCGCGGATTTTGTCAGCGATCTCCGTGATTTTTTTCCGGGCCGCATCCTTTTGAGGCTGTTGCGCGGCATCTGCGACCTGCACGAGAATATGCCGGACATCCACCCGTTCTTTTTTTCTGAATCCTTCCTTGTTCTGCTCGTAAAAGGCAAGAATTTCTTCCCGCGGCGGCGAAACGTGCAGAATGCCCTGGTTTTCCAGATAGGCGGAAAGCAGTATTTGCCTCTCCAGCGAAGCGAGCAGGTCGTTTTCCGTCATCCGACGCATGTCGAGATATCGGGTGAAACTCTCAGGCGTTTCATGTCGTTTTTTCAGGGCGTCCAGCTCCTCCAAGGCCTTTTTTTTGGCATCCGCCGTATCCTGGCCACGGATGGCCTGGGAGAGGAGCTCGTTGTCGATGAGTCGATCAAGGGCCTGATTGCGCAGGGTTTTCAACAGTTCCGGCGACGCATTTTTCATGCCGAATTTCGCGTACTTTTCCAGGTCCTTGTTCACTTCCCGGCGCAGTGCGCTTTCGCGGATCGGCTGACCGTTTATGGTGGCCACGATCGTGTCGCTCTGCGGTTCCGGGGTGGTGCCGGCGCGACAGCAGTCAGCGGAACCAAGCAGAACGGCGAGCAGGAAAGCACTCAGCAGGACTAGCGTGGTACCGGTTTTTTGAATGTGCATAGGGGTCCTCTCTGTTTTGTTCGACCTGCCGAACGCTTTTTCCGATTTGCAGGGAGGGGAAAAAGGTCGGCGCGGACGGTATTGTTGCGTCAGTTATTTTCTCTGTCAATGATGATCGTTGCCGTGCCGCCGGGTTTGCCGATCGGCTGAAAAACGACATCATAGGTCGTGCCGTGGGCATCGAGCATGAACGTCACTTCTTCTGTCTCCTGCCGTTTGAAGTGCACCATTTCCGACAGATCGGAGCGCCGGGAACCTGACTCCAGGACAATCATGTTCACCCCGCGCAGCGAGCTGTTGCGGATTGTGATCTGAAACAGCTCCTCGGCAAGCGTGACGCTGGTGGCCCGATTGTCTCCTTTTCTCCGTGTGGTCAATTCGAGCACCAGGTAAGGGTCATCGTGGCCGGGAGGGCTCAGGGCGGCTGCCGCGTCAACCAGGCCGAATCCGTAAATTGGATCGTGGCCGGCCGCACCCAGGTCCCGAGCACTGTTTTGGAGCTGGTGGCGTACATCTACATTGCTGATGACGCCGTCGTTGTTCACATCAGCCACGCCAGCCGAAAGAAGCAGGGCGGCGACTCCTGAAACGTGGGGGGCGGCCTGGGACGTGCCGCTTAATTCCGCATAACCGTCGTTCGCTGCCGTCGAGTTGACGAGAACGCCGGGGGCGGCCAGTTCGATCGCCGTTCCGGTCGGGGCAAACCAGCCTTGCTGGTCTACTCTGTCGGTTGCCGTGACGGCGATAACGGAATCGTAGGCAGCCGGATAGGAAACCGTGTTGCCGTTTCCGGCGGCGGCTATCAGCAGAACGCCGGCCTGGTATGCCGTTGCGCAGGCATCCTCCAGCGCTGCCGTATGGGGGCCGCCAATACTGATATTGACAATGTCGATATCATTGTCCACCGCCCAGTCGATGCCGGCGATGATCCAGCTCAACAGGCCGAATCCGGCGCCATCCAGCACCTTGACTCCGTAGATCGCGGTATCGGGGGCCACGCCGACGCACCCGCTGCCGTTGGCGGCAGCGGCAATGATCCCTGCCACATGGGTGCCATGGCTGTTCCAGCTGTCATCAAAGGGGTCGCTGTCGTTAAAGACAAAATCCCAACCCACCTGATAATTTCCGGCAAGTTCCGGGTGGTTGTAATCAATGCCGCTGTCCAGAACAGCGACCCGCACCCCCGCCCCTGTGATGCCGTCGCTGTGGGCGATTTCGCCGCCGATGTGCGCCACCCCCCAGGAGTTGAGGTATTCTTCAGGGGATGCGGCAGCATTGATGGGCTCGATTACCTGGTAGAGCGTATCTTCGACAACATATTTTACGGCGGGATTTTTTCGCAGTTCCGCCATTTCCTGATCAGACAGGGTGGCGGTAACTGCTTTCAGATGGCGGAATTTACCCGTGACCCTGCCGCCGTGACCGCGCAGCAGGCTTTCCGCCTGCACGCCCGGTTTGCCATGAAAGCCGACGATGACGGAACGTTCCCCGGCCCGGGCCGGAGAGGGGGGGCAGCAGAGGACCAGCATGACAACCGGCATGATGGACGCGGCAAGACGAAGTAAGAATTTATTCAAAGTGGACATCGGGTTCCCTCGTGATGGCGATAAGAAGTGCATTCTGTTCATGTTTCTGCTCCGGCATGATAAGGAAGAGCGACTCTTATGCCTGCCTGCCCCGCGCCCGTCCGGCGACTAGACCGGCCAGGCCGCTGGCCAGAAGCAGCATGGTGGCGGGTTCCGGCACCGGATCGACGTGAATGGCGGCGGCAGCCACGGATGCGGTGAAAAAATCACCCTCTTCATCGCCGAGACCAGCGTATGTAAAAGCGACTGAACCGGCGCCCGGTCTCAGGGCCGTGAACGACAGGGTAGCCAGGGTGAGGGCAGTGGAGGAGGTGCTGAATTGGTCGGCGAAAAAAACGTCACCCGTTAAAAGGTCAGGGGCAATAAGCGAAGTTGCCATGAGATTGACCACGCCGTCGTCGTAGTTGCCTCTACTTCCATCGAACGTGTCGCCGGCGGCGACATCCCCCAGAGCGTTGCTCAGTTCATACGAGGTAAAGGAGAGGATGGCAGGGTCGAAGCTGATGTCAAGATCGAATGCGCTGATCGTATCGGTATCGGCCATGTCGGCGAGGATGACATCGAGGGTGAAGAGGTCGCCGGTGAAAACCGAAGAGGACGCCGGGCTAAGTGACAGGGATGCCGCCATCGCCGGAACACTGAACAGGGAAAGAGCGGCAAAGGCCGCAACGCGGCTGAATGATATCATCAATTTCATTATAGTTGTTCCAATGGTCATCTGGTTGATAAGGAAAACATGCCGCGCAGGAAGCCAATCGACCGCTGGCGGCAGTGTCAGGTTCGGTGAGAAATCGTCACAAGCTGTTCCTCCATCGGTCCACACCGATGGAGGAACAGCGATTGCAGTGAAAAAAAGACATGCAATACGTCAGCGGAGGTCATACATCTGCTTTATCAAAAACGGCGATGCCGGGCCCTTCCGGTCTTTTTTCTCCTGATGGTGTTCACTGTCGGGTGAATCGGTTGACGTCGCTGCAACTGACGCCATCCACAGCAGAACCAGTTTCCGGGTGTCAAGGACGGTAATCTTGCCGTCGTTGTCAATATCACATTCAGGACATTCAGCGACCGGGCGACGGACGAATTGAAAGAGGATCGACAGATCCTCCTTGTTGATGACGCCATCATTGTTCAAGTCGCCGATGATTTTCTCCGGGGTGCAGGTTGAATTGTCGCCGCCGCAGATCCCGCAGTCATCAACTACAGCCGAACCGCCCCAGGTGCCGTTGCAGTCCTGCTTGCAGTCGTTGGCCGGGTTGTCGTCACAGGTTCCGCAGTTGTCGAGGGTGGCAGAGCCGCCCCAGGTGCCGGCGCAATCCTGCTTGCAGTCGTTG
>CAZUZJ010000192.1:0-5359 GCA_964624225.1 uncultured Desulfobulbia bacterium
GAGCAATCTGTTGAAGAAATCATTGACCTTTTCCAGTTTTGTCAGGGGATCGGACGAGGTGTCGTCGCGGATAAACTGTTGCCAGGCAAGCAGTCGCTGGCGCGCCTCTGGCCCGAAACGCTCCGCCAGTCGTTCCAGGGTCCGGGGACTGACGGTAAAGGCGTTTTTCTCGCCCAGACAGGTAACACCGGTCAGGGCTGTCACCAGCAGCATGACAGCCCCGAGGGTAAAACCGTTGCGGCGGAAAAACGCCGCAACGGCAACATATGCGAGTGTCTGCTTCAAACAGATGAATGCCGCGAGGGGCTCCTGTTATTCGAGATTGACCGTTTCCGGAAATGCGGAAGCAAAATCGTTGTCCTCGTCAAAGGGGTTGGCCTCCTCCGGCAGTTGCAGGTCAAGGGCCGGGACAATCGAGCCCATGCTGTTTAAAATGCGAAATCCGGAGTAGAGACCGTCATACTCGGCATGGATGAGACTTTTTTTTGCGTCGATGGTTTCGGCGGCGGCATCGAGGACGTCAAAGAGGGTGCGCTGGCCGATGGACCACTGTTTGGAGAATGCCTCGGAGGTCCGGCTGATGGCCTCCACCCGCTGCCGCTGATAGGTGATGCCGTCCATGACCGCCTGATAAGCCATCCATGACAGTCGCAATCCTTCGACAACCTGTCTGCGCGTGTGTTTGCTGATCTCCCGCGCCTCGTTGATCTGCTCGAATGTTTCCTGGCGGCGGGCCTCGTCCTTCCAGCCCTGGAACAGATTGTAGCGCACCCGCACCATGGCGATCAGCGAATCCTCCCACAGCGGGTCATAACCGCTGTTGTTGTTCCAGCGCTTGTCAACCTCAACGTCCACCAGGGGCAGGAAGGGGCTTTTGGCCACCTCGTACTGCATCTTGCGGGCGCCCAGATCGGCAATCGCCGATTGGTAGGTGGGATGATGTTCCTCGGCGATTGCCAGCGCCTCGTCCAGGGAGGCGGGCAGGACGTTTGGCGGAATTTCCGGTTTGGCCAGATCTTTTGGCATCTTGCCGATCACCGCGAAATAGCTCGATTTGGCGTCTTCGAGATTGGCCTCGGCGGTCACCACGTTGGCGCGGGCGAGGGCGAGGCGGGCCTGGACCTGATCGACATCCGCCATGCTGGAGACGCCCGACTCGCTGCGCAGGGCGATCTGATCGGCGATCCGCTCGTGAATCAGCAGATTTTCCCTGGCCAGTTCGAGGAGAGTGGTGTGGCGCAGCATGTCGCAGTATACCTCGGCGGCGCGCAGGGTCAGATTGGCGGCGTCGCTCTGGAGTTGATAGGCAGCGGAATTGATCCGCGCCTCCTGCCGCTTGACCTCATGGATGGAACCGAGGCCGTTGAAGACATTGAGGCGGCCGCTGATCGTGTACTCTTCGGCCCCGAAATTCGAGTCATAGGGCTTGCGATAGTCGGCTATCCCGAATCCGGCATTGGCGTCGATTTTCGGCCAGTAAAGGGAGCGGGCCTGGACCCGCTCCTGGTCCCGGGCGAGACGGTTGTGGGCAACGGTTCTGATGTCCGGGTGGGTCTCGATCATGAATTGGGCCGCTTCCTTCAGGGTCTCCGCTCCTACCTGCTGGGCGGACAGGAGCAGCAGACACGAGGCTGTTGCCAGGTGGCGCTGCAGTCGTTTTTTTGCCGTGTTCCCTCTTTCCATCTTCTTCTCCTTTCTCAGTTATTGGCCTGCGCTGCTGATCCCCCACGTCCTGCCCTCCTGCCCTTTTTTGTCCGGATGTCTGACGGCACAGGTCGAGCGGCCGACTTTTTTTCTGTGATACTATTATGAAAAAAATGCTATAATAATTAACGATATAAAAAAAAAAGATGAAATTCCAGAAAATGTACAACATCTTTCTTGTCCTTGTGTTTTTTTTTGAGTGATCGCCCAGCAGCGACACCTCAGGAAAGCCGGAAGTCAGAGAAAGGAGGCAGGTCGTATGGGTACGGACACCGCAACAGCACCGGGTGAGTTGCTTGCTCTGCCGGTATTTCTCAAGGAGATCGCGCCTTCCCTGGCCACAGAGGACATCAACCGCTTCAAGCTGAAACTGCTTACTGTTCTGCAGTGTGCCGCGGAGAAGAAAATTCCTCCGTTTGTTCTGGCGGACATCCTGGTCAACCCTGCCACCCGCGCACCGTTGCCCTGTTTTTTTGGTCAAGCCGCCGCCTTTGATCTGGGCACCGAACAGGAGCGGCTCAATCGGCTGCTGGTTGAGCATCACCTCTTCTTTGTCAAACCACCGGTGGTTCCTTTGGCCCCGCAGACACATCAACGCCTTCAGCAAAACTTTGCCGGCTATGTCGAGGATGAGCTGGTCAGCCGCCGCTGCGTCGCCAGGGTGGTTCTGATCGGCAACCGTCTCTCCATCAGCCACGGCCGCTTTCAGGTGCCGTTTGTTCATTATCAATGGTGCCGACTGGCCACCGGTTTTTCTTTGCTGCTGGAAATTGATGAACGCTATGAGGATGAAATTGCCCCGGAGTGGCAGTTTCGCTTTGCCTGGGCGATGAACGGCTGTGACTATTACCATCTCACCGATCTCGGCAATGGCGCCGGCTCGGAAGAGGCGGCCCGCTATCCCGGTATCCCGTTTTTCGAGCATCTGGTCGACGCCTCGATCTTTTTCCCCTCCCGGGGTGATGCGGAGAAAAAGGAGAAGTGGCTTGCCACCCTGCCCCACGAGATCCTTTTTGATCGGGCCGCCGGCACCCGGCAGATCCGCACCACCCAACCACAGATCATCCCTGCTGTCCGGGGGGATCAGATCTTTTTCCCCCGCACCCTGGGGCTGCGGCTCACCTACCGGTGTAATTCGAAGTGCCGGCACTGTTACTGCTATACCGTTGAAGACGGTGACAAAAAAGAGGAACTCGATTTTCCGGTGATCCGCCGCCTCATTGACGAGGCGCGGCAATGTGGCCTGAGCGGCATCGGTATCAGCGGTGGTGAGCCCTTTCTCTTGAGTGAGCTGCTCTTTGCCGTGGTCGAGTATGGCAAAAAGCTGGGTTTTAACATCAATATCGCCACCAACGCCTTCTGGGCGATCCGTGAGGAGAAGGCGAGAACCTATCTGCAGCGCCTGAAGGATCTCGGTTTTGCCCCGCCCCTTGATTCCATTGTCGCCAGCGGCGGTCAGTTTCATATGGAGCACATCGATCGCGCCGGCACGAAGAATCTGATCGCCTGCTACAACGAGATCTTCGCCGCCCCCCTGCGTCGGCTCGATTTCGAGTATGTCAAGGGCCAGGAGCATGTTCTCCGTGACTATGTCGAGTATCTGCGAGATGCCGGCATCACCCCCGATAAATACAATCTGGTGGAGCGGACCATGTTTCAGTCCATCGGCCACTCCCGTTCCCTTGATCCGGCCACCATCGACAAGCGGCCGGCCGGGGTCTTTGCCAGTCTCTGTCAGTGGGTCAAAGACCTCATCGTCGAACCCACCGGCGATATCTATCCCTGCTGCGGTTTCAACCGCTACAACAAGGGGATCGTTATCGGCAACATCTTTACCGACTCGCTGCCCGATGTCGTTGCCGCGGCCCAGAAAAACCCGGTGATGCAGATGCTCGCCACCACCCCCTTTTCCGTGCTGCACGCCATTCTGGCCAAGGCGGGTTTTGCTCTGCCGGCGGTGGCCGACGGCCCCTGCGACATCTGCGAGCTGATTTTCGCCAAGGAGGAACAGGTCCGCTATCTCGCCGAACTGCACCTCTCCGGCGAGCTGCGCCAACAGCTTGCCCCGGAGGCGAAATGTTCGTTGTAGGAGAGGCTGGCGTCTGCCGATACGGGTGGCGGGACTGATGGGGGAAAAATGGAGTGGTTCCGGAAAGGCGGAATGGTTTTTCCGGAAAAATGAACGAACCGTCGTGGCAGGAGGTGGCGCCGGCCTGGTTTCCCCTGCTAATGCCCCGGAATAACGGATAAAAGGAAAAATGATGAATATGGCATGAATTCTGCTGCGTTATTTGAGGAAGAGATGATTTCTCAGTACGACAGCGCCGGACGGCGGCAGGTGGGGGCCGGCCGGAGACAAATTCCGAAGGAGGATGATATGAAGAAGATGCTGATGACGGCCGTTCTGTCCCTGGCCGCCCTGACCTGGGCCGGTCAGGCCGATGCGACGCCGGTGTATCTCGGGAGCTTTGAAGGAAGCAATCTGGCTTCAACAGCAAATCCGGGGTGGTATAAGAATGCCGACGGTATGTGGGCCAATCCGAGTTACGCCCTGGGCGCCCCGGATGACAAACATGTCTCCATCACCTATGGCGACTGGCTGGTCTATGCCTTTTCCGAGAATATCCTCATTGACGGCGACACTATGACGGCGGATATCGTGTTGCGCGAAAACGGCAAGGATACTTTGGTGATCGGCTCAATCAACGCGATGATCGACATCTCGGTGAGCAAGACCGGCCTTGCCGGCGACTGGTATGACGTCGGCACCGTCGAGGTTGCCAATGCTCTCTATACCAACACCTATATGTATAACAATGTTGAGTATCTTTACGCCCTCAAGGGCGTTGACCTGAGCACCACGAGTCTTGACTGGGTTCGTTACATCCGTTTCGATGGCGTGGCAAGCACCGGCAACATGAAGGGCTTTGACCTCGATTCCGTTGCCGGTGAGCCGGTCCCCGAACCGGCCTCCCTGCTGCTCTTCGGCTCCGGCGCCCTGTCCCTCTTCGGCCTGCGCCGGCGTAAAAAGAAATAAACCGCCGCTGGCATGACGTTGCCAATCCCGCCGGGCAGGAGACACATCATCTCCTGCCCGGTTTTTTTGTGGCCAGCGCGAGGTTATCTCTCTCCCGCCAGAAGGCCCTTTTCCCGCCAGAATTTCTCCGCCCCCGGATGCAGGGGGGTGACGATGCCCTTGATGCCGTCCGCGATGCGCATTGCCGCCGCGGTTTTCCTGGTGCGCCGCATATGGGCCAGTCCGTCGTCGCTATAGATGGCGGCAAGCAGGGCGTAGACGACCTCGGCCGGCACATCCTTGTTTGCCACCCAGAGGGCGGAGTCCTGGTAGGAGATGACGTCGTGGTCGATTCCTTTGTAGGTGCCGGCCGGGATGACCGCCTTGGTGAAAAAGGGGTATTTCCGGAAAAAGCCGGTGGCCTCGGCCTCGGCATAGAGATCGACCAGCTCGATCTCCGCCCTGGTTGTCGCCCTGACGATCGCCTCCGCCGGATAGCCGACAAAGAGCCAGAAGGCGTCAAGCTTGTTGTCGGCAAAGGCGATGGCCGCGTCGTTGTACCCCATGGCGTTGCCCTGCACCCGCTCCCAGATACCCAGGTGGCTGAAAAGCCGTTCACAGTTGGCAAACGCCCCGGAC
>CAZUZJ010000193.1:0-5339 GCA_964624225.1 uncultured Desulfobulbia bacterium
CCACCGCTCGGGCCTGTGAACTTTCATCAAAGGTATTTTCCGCAAAGCCGATGGAAAAGGTATGCACCCCGGCATTGCGTTCTTTGCACATCAGCGCGGTGACGATGCTCGAATCGAGCCCGCCGGAAAGAAAGGCGCCGAGCGGCACGTCGCTGCGCAGCCGCAACCTCACCGCCGAGGCAACGAGCTGCCTGAGCTCTGCCGCCAGATCCGCTTCCCGCCTGGTTTCCCAATCGGGTTCGGCATGGGGGGGCGACCAGTAACGGCGGGCAACAAGACCGCTCTTGTCAAGGCGCAGCCAGTGGCCGGGCCGCAGCTCCCTGACGCCGGAGAAAATCGTGTCCGGCGACCAGATAAAGCCATGCCGCAGGTAGTGCCGCAGGGCCTTGCCGTTCAGAGAAAAATCAAGGGGCAACCCTTTGCAGGCCTGTAACTCGGAGGCAAAGACAAAAAGGTCGTCCTCACCCTGACCGTAATAGAAGGGTTTCACCCCGAGCCGATCCCTGGCGGCAAAGAGCTCTTTTTTCTCCCGGTCCCAGACGGCAAAGGCAAACATGCCGTTGAGCTTTTCCAGGCAATCGGAACCATAAGCCAGATAGGCAGTGAGCAGCACCTCGGTATCGCCCCTGGTGACAAAAACCGCACCGTTGGCGCGCAGCTCTTCCCGCAGCTCGATGTAGTTATAGATCTCCCCGTTAAAGACAATGACAAAGCGGCCGGAGGAGTCAACCATCGGCTGGTTGCTGCCGGCCAGATCGATGATGGAGAGACGGGTATGCCCGAGGGCCGTTCCGTCTTCACCCCAGGCAGCATGGGCATCCGGCCCGCGATGGCGAAGCCGCTCGGTCATGGTCCGCACCGTTGCCCGCACCTGTCCCGCACTCCGACCCCTCCCCGCTATGACTCCGCAGATGCCGCACATAGGCTACGCCTTGCCGAGCACGTTATGGTAGAGGGAGATATATCGCTCGGCTGTATTGCGCCAGGTCAAGCCCCGGCGCCGCAGTTCTGCCCGCGCCCATTTCCCGGCTTGAAGGAGGTCGATGTTACCGGCGACGATCGTCCGCAGCAGGGCGGCCAACTTCTCCACGTCTCCCGGAGGGAAGAGCCAGCCGCTCTTGCCGTCGTCAATCAGCTCCCGGCAGCCGTCAATGTCGGAGGCAACGACAGCAAGCCCCGCCGCCATCGATTCGAGGACGACATTGGGCAAGCCTTCCCGGTAACTGGGGAGCACGAGCAGATGATGGTCAGCCATGATCGCGGCAATCTCCGCCGGGGCAACCGCGCCCCGGAACGTTACCCGCTCCCCCACCTGCTCGCGGACCGCCAGCTCCTGCAATTGAGACCGCTGCGGACCGTCGCCGACCAGGGTCAGGGTCCACGGCTGCTCCCGGATGCGACCAAGGGCGCGGATGAGAACATCGATCCCCTTCAAAGAAAGCAGACTGCCGATGAAAAGGATACGGAGGGGCCTGTTCTCCCTGGCGCGTTCAAGGGGAATGCGGAAATATCTTTCATCAACGCCATTGGGGACAAACCTGCATTTCTCCTGAATTTCGACAAAGCGCCTGTACAGATCATTAACCATCTCTTTGCTGACGCCGACGACTGCGGCCGATCCCTGTACTGCCCGATTCAGCAGGAAACGAAAAGCCGTTCTGTCCCGGGAAAAATGAACATCGGAGCCGCGCAGGGTGGTCACCACCGGCCGGCCGTGCAGGGGCCGGGTAAGAACCGCCAGGGCGCCGCAGATCGACCAGTGGGCGTGAATCAGATCATGCTGTTTCCCCTCCCTGATGAGGCTCACGGTCATGGCGACAAAAAACGGGACCGCGAGAAGGGCAAAGAGTAATGGTTGCCCCTGCAGGGCGGCGGGCATGCCGCCTGGTTGCTGGGCCAATCGCTGCAGAAACCAGGGCGCATAGCGGAAACGTCGCACCGGGTAAAGAGAAGGCCAGTCTGCCGGGAAATGACCGGCCGGCGTCAGCACCGTGCAGACCAGGGAAAGGTCGACCTGGGCGGCAACGAGCTGATGAACAAAGGTTCCGGCAAAGCTGTCCGGACCGGATGGGAAAGAGGTGGCGAGATGAAGAACCCGCACATTTTTCACCGCAGCTTTTTGTTGTAATCCATATCAAACCACATGGCGAAAAAAAGCGACTGCAGGCCGGAGATATAGAGAAAGGCGGCGAAAAGGGCGCTGGTCGTCTCGACCCCGCCGAGAAACAACCGGTAAAAGAGCAGATAGCCGCCGAAGACAAGCCCCAGCGGACAGAGGACAATGCCCATCATGTAAAAAAAGACGAGGGGATGAAAATCCTCGATGACATACTTCAGCCACATCCGTCGGAAAAAACCCTTGACCAGCAGCCAGGAGATGGTGAACAGCACCCTGCGCAGACGGATGCCCGACTTTTCGCCGACATTATAGACCGGTCGGATGGGCACGTCCCGCACCCGCATGTTGAGGGTGTTGAGGCGGATGAGAATATCGTTGGGCATGCCGTAGCGCTTGTATATGCGGTCCAGATCGAGCAGATAGAGGGCCTCAAGGGAGATGGCGGTATATCCGGTCTGGGAGTCGGCGATATGCCAGTAGCCGGAGGCGATCTTGGTGAAAAGCGAGAGAAAGGAATTGCCGAGGTAGCGATAGGTGGGCATCACCTTCCACGCCTCGCCGTGAAACAGACGGTTGCCCTTGGTGTAATCGGCCTCGCCGGTGGCCACCGGCCGGACGATGTTGGGCAGATCGGCCGGATCCATCTGGGCGTCACCGGCCATCACCACCGTCACGTCAATTTTGTTGTCCCTGGCCCATTTATAGCCACTGGCGATGGCGCCTCCCACCCCCTGATTCTTCTCATGGCAGATAAGCACCACCCGACCGTCCCGGCGCGCGCATTCCCGCACCACCTCGGCGGTTCTGTCCCTGCTGCAATCATCGACAATAACGATATGATCGACATAGTCCGGCAGAGTGTCGATCACCCGGCCGATCAGCAGCTCTTCATTGTAGGCCGGAACAACAACGGCCAGCTGGTTATCGTGAAACATCGCCTTCTTCCTTTCCCGTCGCCTCGGCCGCTCCGATCTGATCCCCCCTGACGGCCCAGAGCTGATAAGCCGGGGTCAGCAGATTCACCGGCCGGAAATAGTCGGCCTTGGGGGCGACATGCCGCTGATAGAGCTTATTGAAAACCGATTCGGCGATTTTATCGGTGGTCAGCACGCCATAGGCCATCGGCAGAAAGATCTCGAAATTCAGACCATCCGGATGAAAGGTATGTTTTTTCATCTTGCCGCCGTCGCTGCGGAGGATGATCTCCTTTAACGGCACTCGCTGTCCCTGCACGTTGTTGGCATAGCCCGCGACCAGATCGACATCGAGGCCGGTGGCGTTGCGGGCATAGGTATTGGTGATCTCGATGCTTGAAAACGGCTTGTAAAACTGCCGCTCACCCTCGTTTTTCGCCACATCCCAGGTGCCGAGCCAGTACCACCAGTAATCGGTGACGATGAGGCGCGATTCGAGGAAGAGATAGAGTGGCGGCGGATTGGGCGGAAAGAGAAAGGTGAGCCATTCCGTGGTGGTTGTCATCCCCCCCTGATCAGCCAGGGATGCCGCTTCGACAATGGCGCGCCCCTCCTCGGGACCAACGGCCAGCACCTGTTTCAGGAAGTTGAGGGTCTTTGCCTTGTCGTTGCCGAGCGCCTTGCGCAGTTCCCTGACACCCTTCTCCCCCCTTGTCGCATAAAACTGGATAAAATTGGCGGACAGGCGAAAATCGTCGGTTGCCAGGGGAATGGCATT
Organism: uncultured Desulfobulbia bacterium; assembly: GCA_964624225.1. Classification (GTDB taxonomy): domain Bacteria; phylum Desulfobacterota; class Desulfobulbia; order Desulfobulbales; family SURF-16; genus DB1. The sequence goes on from CAZUZJ010000193.1 coordinate 3,812, forward strand.
GTAGACCGCCAGTTCTCCGTCATGGTAGGTGCCGTCGGAAACCGTTCCCCGGTCGCCCCAGTAGCGCAACGGATAGCCGACGTCCCACCAGGCCCAGACCACCGCGTTGTCCGGGGTTTGCCGGGCAACGATGTCCATGCCGGAGACCACCAGGGGGTGCATCTTCGGCCAGTAGGTCGTCCGCAGAGTCTTGATCATGGGCGGAGCACAGGATCCGACCAGCAGCAGCGGGGCGATCACTGCGCAATACGTCCACTTTTTTCGCAGATCCCAGACGGTTGCCACGACAAAGCCGAGGCCGAGGCCGATGACAGGTGCCATAAAGATGAGGAAGCGGTTTGCGTACAAAACGGCAAGCAGGGCCAGAGCAACAGGAATCAGGAGAAAGATGCTCTCCTTCGGCTTGCGGACGAACAGGATTACCAATCCGAGCAGAGAGAGAAAAAAGACGAAGTAATTATTTGTCGTCATGCCGATGATTTCCGCCAAGGCGGATTTTTCCTGTTCGGAAACCGAAATACTCATGTTGGGGAAGCCCGAACCGGAAACCTCCTTGGCGATATAACCGAACTGACTAAACACCAGACGAACTATTCGGACCGGATAATCCCACCCCACCGAGAAAACCATGACCACCAAGGCGATGGCAAGAATGGCATACAGGACGATCCCCTCGCGCACCGGCGGACGATAACAAAAAACAAGGGCGAGCAACAGCGGGGTGAGAGAGATCGCAGTGACCACATAGGGAGCTGAATCCCACCAAAAATGAAACAGCACAGAGCACGCCAGACCAGCGACGAGATACAGATATCGCGTTTTCTTCTCGATCAGGCCAAAGTAAAGAAAAAAACAGGAGCATGCCATGGTGAAGGTGACGTTCATGCCGTCCGTATCAAACCAGCCGAGACCGCTGCGGTAAACGTAATAATTGGAAAGCAGAGCGGTCAGGGCGGCTGCCAGGCCCATAACCGGCCCGCCGCAGATTCGCCCGAACAGATAGACCGGCAGAGCCAGCAGAATCCCCAGCAAGGCGGGAGTGATCAGCGCGACCCAGTTCAGGGAAGCTCCGGTTGCCTGCTGGAGGCCCGCCGCAACAACGGAGAGCAGGGGCGGCGGGGTCGGACGATTAGGATAATCCGGCACCGATCGCTTCTCATCCACCGCATCATAGGTTCCCTGTACCAGATCCCGCGCCAGGGCAAGATAGTAATAGCCGTCGCCATTGGTCAGCAAGGGTTCGCCCTGGAAAAAGGCGCGTTCAGGTTGCGCCTGCCACTGCCGCAGATCATCGAGTCGGACGAACAGGCCGATGGCCAGCACCAGCAGGAACGCGGCCATCTCCAGATGAATCCGATATTTTTGCACCCATGCGATGTCCGGCATGGCGGTCTCCTTTTTTTCATGACGCTGGTTGCTTTTATACGCATTTGCCGTATATTAGCGGCATCGCCACAGCGTGTGGACATAAAAAATTTTCCGAACAAAAAAAGGAAACTATACTCAATATCCACGACATGCAAGTTAT
>CAZUZJ010000194.1:0-4451 GCA_964624225.1 uncultured Desulfobulbia bacterium
CGTGATCACCGGGCTGGAGAAGCGACTGACCGGTCTGGCGGATGAGGAAAAAAAATGCCTCGCCCTTTTGGCGACTCGGGAGGTGGAACATGCCCTTTTGCTGGCGCAGAGCGAGGAACTGGAGGAGATTCTGCGTCGGGTGGAGCGGCTGGATGAGCTGATTGCCGGTCAGCAGCGCCATCTTGCCGAGCGGACGGAGATTGTCGCCCGAATCCGTGACGACCTGGAGGGAACGGCCGGCCGTCAGGCACAGATCGCCGGACGGATTGACGACCTTGCGGCGCAACAAAACCGCAGCCTCCACTATCTTGAAAAGCATCAAGAGGATGGTCAGCTCCGCCGGGATTTTTCCTTGCTGAGCGCCCGTCTTGACGAGCTGGCCGGCTTGCGGGATGAACGCTGCGAAACGGAACGACGGCTCAAAAAACTGGCCGCCATGGAACAGGAGAAAAAAAAAGGCCTGACCGGACTGGAGAGTGACCGCGAGGCCCGGCGTCGGCAAGATGAGCAGCTCCGACTGGCCTCCGGGCAGATCGGGGAGCAGATTGCCGGGCTCCGCAGTGACGGTGCTCCCTCTCCCCAGGACCGGCTTCAGTTTTTGGAGATTCGTCTGCTTCGTCTCAATGCCCTGATGGAAAGTGGCCGGCAGTGGGAAGAGGCAAGGAGAAGGGGCAATGCGGCTGCCGCGGAACGGGAACGCCTGGAGATCGCGATTGTTGCCGACAGCGAACAACGAAAAAAACTGGTGACGGAAAAGGGCCGGGCAGAAGAAGGGTTTGGCGAACTGGAGCGGGCGGCGCGGCGGGCGGAGCGGGCGGCCGGCTACGGGGAGGAGCGCGGGGATCTCAGAGCGGGCGAACCCTGCCCCCTCTGTGGTTCCCTGCATCATCCCTGGCAGGGAGAGAAAAGAGAGTCAGCCGGGGAGGAACATGCCCGCCTGGTCGAGGTGCGGGACAAGATCCGGCGATTGGATGAGGAGGCCCGCGCCAGCGGGGAACGGTTGGCGGCCTTGGCCGCCGGCTGCCAGCACAGCCGGGAGATGCATGCCGAATGGATGGCGCGGGCGGCAGAGCTGCGGGCGGGATGGGATGATGAGGCGGCCAGAGAAGGTGTGTCATTTCCGCCTGAACAGTGGCAGGCGATCGAAGCGCTGCTGGCCGCCGGAGAAAAGGAGAGGGAGTGTTGCCGCCGTCAGGCCGCGGACATTGCCGCCCTCGAAAGACGGGCGGCGGAGATCGCCGCAGCCCGTGATGCCCTGATCGCCCGCGAGCAGGAGGAGACGGCGACAAGGCAGCAACTGGAAAAGGAGCTTGCCGGCCTCCAGGGTGAGCAGCGGCACCTTGCCGATCGGCTGGCGGCGATGAAGGTGAAATTCGCCGAACTGATGGAAAAATCGGCGACCGCCTGGGGCTCTGCCTTTCAGGATTTCTTTACCCGCCATGACTACGCCGGGCTGCGGAAGGAGCTGATCCGTCGTGTTGCCGGCCATGAGCGGCATGAAAAAGAAGTTGAACGGTTGGGGCGGCAGCTTGCCCCGCTGGAAAAGGAACGTGATTCCCTGATCGTCAGTCGGCAGGGGCTTGACGCACGCAAGGCGGAGGAGGCGGCACGGCTGGCGGAGCAGGAAAAGGAGCTGGCCCGGGTCCGCCGGGAGCGGGAAGAACTGTTTGGAGAGCGCGAGACCGCGGCGGAGCGGGCACGGATCAAGGAGCAGGTGCGGCTGTCTGCCGAGGGGCTGAACACCCTGCGGGAAAAGCGGAATCGTTGCCGCAGCGAGTCTGCGGCCGGACGGGAGATGCTCGACCAGCGCCGACGGGAGCTGGCGGAGCTGCTCGAGCAGACCGGCCAGGTGGAGCTGGTGTTCAGGGCTGGTCTGGTCGAGGCTGGTATTGCAAGCGAGGAGGAGTTTGTTGCCGCCCTGCTGCCCCGGCAGCACTGGCAGCGCCTGGAAAGGCTGGAGCAGGAACTGGAACGGCGGTGGACCGGAGCGATCACCCGGCGTGACGACAGTGACAAACGGCTGACGGCCCTTGATGCCGCCCCCCTCACTACCCGGTCCGTTGATGCGATTCAGGAGAAACGGGACCAGGTGCTTGACCAGCTTGAAAAAAAACGGGAAGAGGTCGCCTTTTGCCGTCAGAGCCTGCTGCGGCAGGAAGAGTTGCAGCGACTCTACCGGGAAAAGGCGGAGCGGCTGGCGAGCGCGGAGCGGGAGGCCCGGCCCTGGCGCATGCTCAACCGGCTGATCGGCTCAGCAGACGGGCAGAAATTTCGCCGCTTTGCCCAGGGTCTGACCCTGGAGCACCTGATTGCCCTTGCCAACACCTATCTGGCGGCCCTCAATGACCGGTATGTCATCAAGCGGAAACCCGGCGAAGAACTCGGGCTTGAGGTCATGGACAGCTGGCAGGCGGATGCTGTCCGTCCCACCGCTACCCTGTCCGGCGGTGAGAGTTTTCTCGTCAGTCTCGCCCTGGCCCTTGGGCTGTCGCGTCTGGCCAGTCGCAACGTCCGCATTGATTCCCTCTTTCTCGATGAGGGCTTCGGGACCCTGGACAGCGACACCCTGGAGACGGCGCTGGCGGCCCTGGGCAGTCTCCAGGCATCCGGCAAGACCATTGGTCTCATCTCCCATGTGGAAGCTCTGAAAGAGCGCATTCCGGTGCAGATAGTGGTGCGCGGCACCGGGGGTGGGGTCAGTGTGGTGGAAGTTGCAGGGTAGCTGCGAGGGGGAGATGATGTCGTGGACGGCGAATTTCGACAATGAGCGGTCTGCGCTCGACAAAAATGTCGGCCGTCGGGGCGGTGGCCGCCTGCCGAGGGGGAGTCTGATTGGTGGCCTGTTTGTTTTTGTCTAGTGATATTCTAGTGTTACGAATTTTTTTTATTGTTGGCACGACTGTTGAATTAATGTGGTGTCAAAACGAGGCACAACAAGTACTTCCCAGATACCCATTTTTCATCACCATCCAAGGAGGCACAGCATGAAAAAAGCAATCGCAGCACTGGCACTGGCAGCAACCATCGGTCTTTTCGGTTTTCAGCAGGCGGAGGCCCAGCGGGGTTCCATGGGCTGGGGCGGCGGTCCGGCGGCAGCCGACTGCTTCCGGGGCGGCAACATCGAGGCCATGGACGCGGAAACCAAAAAGACTTACAATGCCTTCATGGAGGAGACCTATGATCTGCGCAAGGAGATGTTCAGCCTGCGCGAGCAGATGCGGGCCCTGCGCTTTGCCGATAGCCCGGATCAGCAGGCCATCGACGAGGTGGCGGATAAAATGTTTGATATCCGCAGCCAGATCCAGGCCAAAGCCGATGAGCTCGGCTGGCAGGGCGGCCCCGGCATCGGCTGTGACGGCAGCGGTCCCGGCAACGGCATGGGTTGCGGCAAGGGCATGGGGCGGGGCTGCGGTCGGGCGGCGGCAGCAGCGGCCACCCCGCAGAATTAAGCAGCACAAGACAGTACCCTTTCTTCTTCTTCTTCTTTCTTCTCCTCCAGGCCCGGTCGCGCAAGCGGCCGGGCATTTTTTTGTGCGGCAACCGCGCTGTACCGTGGTAGAGTGTGGTTTTCTCCCTTCTTCATCGTTGCTCGTCGACAGGAGGCAGCCATGCCGGATCTCAAACAGTCCCTGGGCCACCGTTATCTCTGTGAAACGAAATTCAGCCGCACCTCCATCAGAGAGCAGGAGCGGCCGCGCATCGGGCCGGCGCCGGCCTTCAAGGAATATCCCGGCGCCCGCCGGATCCCCCTGCCGAAAAATCCGGTCCGGCCGGCGGCCGATCTCTGGCAGTTGCTGCAGGAACGTAAGCGCCAAGTAAACCCCTTCTTGTTCCCTCCCGCTGCGTCTGGCATGATGACCTCCATTACAATTGCGGAGGTGGATCATGAAGAATGGAAACAAGGGGCGGGATCGTTTTTGGCAAGCACACCTGTCGGCGTGGCAACGGTCGGGATTGACACAGAAGGAGTATTGCCGGCGCCAGGGGTTGGCCGCATGGTCGTTCAGCACCTGGAAACGACGGCTGACCGGCAAGGACGAACAGAGGAGTGCCGGCGGCTTTGTCCCGGTGGTGACGCGGCGAATGCCGTACGAGATGGTCGATGCTGTTTCCGAAGTCGGCCGAAGCCCTCTCACCCTGGTGGTTGCGGACCGCTACCGCATCGAAATCGGCGAGAATTTTTCCGGTGAAACCCTGAGGCGGTTGCTCGCGCTGCTCGGAGACCGGTGATGTTTTTACCGGGAGCAATTCGGGTGTATGTGGCGGTCGGCAGCGTGGATATGCGCAAGAGCATCGACGGGCTCTCCATGCTGGTGGCGGGTGAATTCGACCTTGACCCCTTCGGCGGCCAGCTCTTTGTCTTCGGCAACCGGCGCCGGACCATGGTGAAGGTGCTGGACTGGGACCGCAACGGTTTTGGCTTCATGACCCTGAATAACGAGCGGTTCCCC
>CAZUZJ010000194.1:4461-5289 GCA_964624225.1 uncultured Desulfobulbia bacterium
GTTTTTGCCTGTGGCAGAAACGGCTGGAGCGGGACCGGTTCCGCTGGCCGGCGAGTGGAGCGCAGGTTCTCGAACTGGATAGCCGCCAGCTGCGGTGGTTGCTGGATGGCCTGGAACCTTGTCAACAGGGACATGGACTGGTACGGTATCGCCAGATTTTCTGAAAAAAAACAGGGGATTCCTCCTGTTTTATGATGTAATATCAGCAAGATATGGTATATTGTCCGCATGGATGAACTGATGCGGCAGATAGATGTCCTGCATGGCCAGGTGCAGCGGGTCGAGAAGGAAAACGACTTCCTGCGGGAACAGCTGCGCCTGCTCACCGCCCAGCTCTATGGCCGCAAATCGGAACGTCTGCCGCCGGGAAAAAGCCCGCAGCTGATGCTGTTTGACGAGCCAGCCGGACCGGCAGAAGAGGCGGGGGAAGAGTCCGAGGCGGCAACCGTCGCTGTTCCCGCCCACCGGCGCACCAGGGCAGGCCGCAAACCGATTCCCGATCATCTGCCGCGGGTGGAGATCGTCCATGACGTGACGGAAGAAGAGAAACGGTGCGGGTGCGGGGCGGACAAAAGCCGGATCGGCGAGGATGTCGCCGAGCAGCTTGATATCATTCCGGCTCAAATCCAAGTTCTGCGGCATATCCGGCCCAAATACGCCTGCCGCCATTGCGAGGGCGTCGAGGGCGCCGGTCCGACGGTGGTGATCGCTCCGCCGCCGGCCCAGCTGATCCCGAAAAGCATTGCCAGTGCCGGGCTGCTGGCTTACATCCTGGTCGGCAAATTCGCCGATGCGTTGCCGTTTTATCGCCAGGAGGGGATGTTCAAG
>CAZUZJ010000195.1:0-5278 GCA_964624225.1 uncultured Desulfobulbia bacterium
GTCCTGACGGGAGTAATAGGTGGCCAGGGTGATGACCAGCATAAGCTTGGCCGGCTCGGAGGGTTGCAGGTTGAAAAAACCGAGGTTGATCCAGCGCTGGGCCCCCATCTGGGTCTTGCCGAGAATGTCCGCATAGAGCAGCAGCAGGCAGGTGCCGCAGTAGAGCAGGGTGTTCCAGCGCATGAAATGTCGGTAATCGAAACTGATGATGGCCAGTATCATGCCCATTCCCATGATGAAATAGGTGAGCTGCTTGATATAGACGGGCGTGCCGGCCGGTTTTCCCGGATAGACGGCGCTGTAGAGATTCATCAGGCACATGCCGGCGATCAGGGCGAGCCAGAGGAGGATGATCCAGTCGAAATGCTGGAGGAGACGGCGGTCGAAACGTATCATGATGTGTGCCTCGCTGCACGGTAACGGTCTCAGTGAGCCGGCGGAGGCGGTTCCTCCGGCGCTGCGGTTATTCTGTCCTTGAAATACTCGGCCAGTACCTTTCTGGCAACGGGCGCCGCCGCTGAACCGCCGTGGCCGCCGTGCTCAATGAGCACGGTCATGGCGACCTCCGGTTTGTCGGCCGGGGCGAAGCAGGTAAACCAGGCGTGATCCCGGTACTTGCGCGGCATGGAATCCTCCGGCATGCTCTTGAATTTCGCCATGCGGACCACCTGGGCGGTGCCGGTCTTGCCGCCGACGACAATTTCGGCTAGACGGGCACTGCCGGCGGTGCCATGACGGTCATTGACCGCCGAGATCATGCCCCTGATGAGCAGGTCGCGGGATTGCTCCGTCCCCATGATCTCACCCTGCAGTTCCGGCTCCACCTCCCTGACAGTGGTGCCATCCGGGTTTTTGACCGTTTCGATGAGCTGCGGCCGGTAGAGCTTGCCGCCATTGACGAGGGCCGCGGTCATCCGACAGATCTGCAAAGGGGTGGCCAGGTTGAAACCCTGGCCGATGGCCACCGAGAGGGTCTCGCCATCCTGCCATGATTCCTTTTTTTTCTGTTTCTTCCAGGCCGAGGTCGGCACCAATCCCGGTTTTTCGTGTTCCAGGACGATGCCGGTAAGCTGGCCGAGGCCGAGACTCCGGGCATAGGTGGCGAGCCGGTCAACGCCGAGCTTGATACCGACCTGATAAAAATAGACATCGCAGGACTCGGCGATGGCCCGATTCAGACTGACCGCGCCGTGGCCGGTATTTTTCCAGCAACCGTAGCGGCGGCCGTAGATATACAGCCCGCCGTTGCAGTAAAAGGTGGTTTCCGGCGTAACAATTCCCTCGGTCAGGCCGGCCAGGGCGGTGATCATTTTGTAGGTCGACCCGGGCGGGTACTGACCCTGGATGGTTTTGTCGATCAGCGGATGCAGAGGATCGTTGAGGTGCTTCTGCCAGTTTTTCGACGAGATGCCGCCGATGAATTCGGCCAGCTGCAAGGGCGGCGAACTGGCGAGGGCCAGCAGCTTGCCGGTGTGGACCTCCATCAGCACCACTGCCCCGCCCAGTCCCTCCATTGCCTTTTCCGCCGTTTGCTGCAGGTCGATATCAATGGTCAGTTTCATGTCGTTACCCGGCAGCGGTTCCTGGTGCTGCAGCTGCCGTTGCTCGAAACCATGCACATCAACCTCCAGGTAGCGATAACCCTTCTCGCCGCGCAGCTCTTTTTCGTAGAGTTTTTCGATCCCCATCTTGCCGACCGGGTCACCGCCACGATAGCCGGCATACACCGGATCCTCCAGCTCTTTTCTGCTGATCTGACCGATGTAGCCGATCATGTGCGACGCCATGTTGCCGTATAGATAGTCGCGGCTCGGCATCGGGTCGATGTTGACCCCGGGCAGATCGAAATGGTGATTTTCAATGTAGACCAGGGTGGACCAGTCGAGATCCTCTTTCAGCAGAATAGGCATATAACGCGGCTGATCCGCCGCTTCCCTGACCCGCGTCAGGAGAACGGAGATATCCTCGTTGAGGATATGGGCCAGTCGTTTCAGGACCTCATCAGGGTCAGGGGCGTCCTCCTTGGTCCAGACCAGATTGAAGTAAGGGCGGTTGGTGATGATAACCCGGCCATGGCGGTCAAGGACATTGCCGCGCGGCGCCTGAATCTGTTGGGTTCTGATCCGGTTATTCTCGGCCAGTTCGGCGTATTCGTCACCTTTTTTTATCTGCAGATACCAGAGGCGCGAGATGAGCAGAGCGATAAAGCAGATGACGATTGCCGTGGCAATATCCACCCGTTTTTTGAGCACAACAAGCTCTTCTTCGTCAATTTTGTTTATATGTTCGAGAGGTCGGCGTATGCGGGGCATGATGTAATCTGCGCGCTGATCCGTTTAATCACGGAAGGAGTTTTTGCCTTTCGGCCGCTGGAAGAAGAGCACTGCCCGGCGTGGGGTGAGCCAGGAATCAACGGCGCCGAGCAGGGCGAACAGAGGCGGCACAAAGAGGGAGAGCATGAGCATCTGCAGCAACATCTTGATCCAGTCCCAGGAAGGGGCGTTTTCCGGGACGAGAAAGGTGGCGAACGTGAAGAGGACTGTGTTGACGAACAGGTAACAGGCCAGCACCAGGGGGAGCCGGTGGGGGGCCTCGTTGAGTGCGAGTTTTTTTGACAGGAATTTGAGCAGGACGAGCAGCAGCAGATAGGTGACCGGATAGATGCCGAGAAAAATGCCGGAAAAGATGTCCAGGATCAATCCGAGGAGCAGTAGAAGGATGGCGGCGCTGTAAACGTCAAGACGCAGGCAGGCGAAGACGAGCAGGATGAAAAGCGGGTCGGGCCTTCCCAGCCAATCCGGCAGTCCGGGAAGCAGGGACGTTTGCAGGACAAGCAGCAGCAGGGCGATGATGAAGTAGCTGAGGACGGCCATGGCTCACTGGTATCTGTTGCGGAATTCCTGGCCGGTAAGGGAGGTTTCCTGCATGATGATCAGCAGAAATTCAAGCTGGGAAAAATCAACGGCCGGCGTGACATCAATGGTCTGGAACATGCCGCGTTTGCTTTTCACGACCTCGGAAACCGTGCCCACCGGCAATCCCTTGGGGAAGACATCGCCAAGACCGGAGGTGACGATGGTATCGCCTTTTTCAACATCGGCGTTTTTCAGGACATAGAGCAGGCTGAAGCCACTGCTGCCGTTTCCTTTCAGGATACCCTGCACCCTGTTCTTCTGAACCAGCACGTCGATGGCGCTGTTCGGATCATTGGCGAGCAGTACTTTGGCATAGTTGGGCGATGAGTCGAGGATCTGGCCGACCACCCCTTCCACCGCCACCACCGGCATGCCCTTCCTGACACCCTCGCTGCTGCCCCGATCGATGATGATGGTGCGAAACCAGAGAGAGGGGTCGCGACCGATAACCTGAGCGGTCAGGGTGGGGGGCGGCAGGGTTTCCTTCATCTGCAGCAGCTTGCTGAGACGGACATTGGTTGCCACCGCCTCCCGGTGCTTGATGTTCATCGTTTTATAGGTGTCCAGTTCCGCCTTGAGCCGGGCATTTTCATCGCGAACATCGAGGAGAGCGAGGTAGTCGGACCAGAAGCCGGTAACGCCGCCGGCGATGGTGGCGACAACATACTGCCCCTTGCCGATGAGATCGAGCGCCAGTCGCTGGGGTCCGTTCAATTCCTGACGGCCCATGGTGGAGGCGATGAGGATAAGGATGAAGGTCAGGATGGAACCGAAGAGGAGGTATATCTTAACGTGCTTTGATGGTTTCTTTTTTTTTCGCATGCAGGTATCAGTTTACCATCACCTCTTTGAGGACATCGATGTTCTCCAGTGCCTTGCCGGAACCGAGCACGACGGAGGAAAGAGGGTCGTCGGCGATGATGATCGGCAGCCCGGTCTCCTGCTTGAGCCGTTTGTCGAGATTGCGGAGCAGGGCGCCGCCACCGGTCAGGACGATGCCCTGATCGACGATGTCGGCGGAGAGTTCCGGCGGGGTCAGTTCGAGGGCCATCTTCACCGTCTCGATGATGGCGTCAACCTGTTCGGCAATGGCCAGATTGATTTCGCCTGAGTCGATGGTCAGTGTTTTCGGGACCCCGGAAACGAGATCGCGGCCCTTGATGTCCATCGTTTCGTAGGGTGGCTCGGGCATGACATCGGCGATGGTGGTCTTGATCACCTCGGCGGAATGTTCACCGATGGCCAGGTTGTGTTTGCGTTTGATGTGCTGAAGGATGGCGTCATCCATTTTGTCGCCGGCAACGCGCACCGACTTGGCATAGACGATGCCGGCCAGTGAGATAACCGCCACCTCGGTGGTGCCGCCACCGACATCGACGATCATATTGGCGGTCGGTTCGGTGATCGGCAGACCGGCGCCGATGGCGGCCGCCATCGGCTCCTCGATGAGATAGACTTCGCGGGCCCCGGCCGATTCGGCCGATTCGCGCACCGCCCGTTTTTCCACCTGGGTGATGCCGGAGGGAACGCTGATGATGATACGCGGATGCACCAGGGTGCGGCGGTTATGAACCTTGTTGATGAAGTAGCGCAGCATCGCCTCGGTGACTTCAAAATCGGCGATGACGCCATCCTTGATGGGGCGAATGGCAACGATGTTTCCGGGGGTGCGGCCAAGCATCATTTTTGCCTCTTTACCGACGGCCAGCACCTTGTTGCTGCGATGATCCTTGCGAACCGCAACCACCGAAGGCTCACGCAGGACGATCCCCTTGCCCTTGACGTAAACAAGCGTATTGGCGGTGCCAAGGTCAATGGCCAGGTCATTGGACAGCCAGCCGAACAAAGAGTCAATAGGCGAAAACATACATGGGCTCCCAGAAGGAATGAGTTTCTTGTCGGAATTGTCGGACAGCCCCGGACAGGGCATTTTTTCGGGATCGGCATCTGCGTGGAGCGATCCGGCGCAAAAGAGGGCGGACTGTGATGCCGCATTGTCCATGTGCACCTGTCCCTATCCTGAAAACCTGAAAACTTAGCAAAAAACAAGAGGGCGCGCAAGAGAATTGCCGGGTGTTCCCGGCTTTCTCAAAAAAAACTTCGTATGCTACATCGTAGGTGGGGAGAAGATGGATTTTAAACAAGGCGTTTCAAACGCGGCGTTGTCCAGTTTTTTTTGGGGGGGGCAATGGATCAGGCAACCGCCGGTTGAGGTGAAGGGGAGTATGGGGCGGTGCGATGATATCGAGGAAAAAAAACTTGACATGTTGTCGGCGTTTCGATTAAATGGGCGAATTCGTTGAATGACGGGGCTATAGCTCAGCTGGGAGAGCGCTTGAATGGCATTCAAGAGGTCAGCGGTT
>CAZUZJ010000196.1:0-5253 GCA_964624225.1 uncultured Desulfobulbia bacterium
TTGAGAATGCGTTTCACCAGTTCGCTGTCCTCCCCTTTTGCCTCAAAGTCTTCGAGCAGCGTCTTGATGGCGTAATTGACGATCTTCGATTTGGTTGCCATCAGCTTGGAACCGGCAGGCAGCAGGCCTTTGAGAAAGTCGTTAGCCTGATTGAGTTCAACAAAAACTTCTTTTGTCAGGTAGTGGGTTGTTTTCCGTTTGCCGCCTCGTCTTTTCCTGCCGGACTCCTTTGCCGGAGGAGAAGACGAGGATGAGGGTGGAACATCGTTCTTGGCGATGAGTGGGCGGGAATAGTGCTCAATCATGGCGGAGAGCTCGTCCAGTCCGGGAATGTCGCATTCATGGTGGCTGCCCTGCAGCAGATTGCCCAGAACATCTTTTTTGTTTTTCGCGGCGTCTGTCATCCCTGTTCCCTGCGACCCGGCTGCGGTCAGATTTCCTTGAAAAGGGTTTCCCGGTGGCGGCGGAGAAACTGCAGGATCTTGTCCGTGTTCTTTTTACTGGTCTTGACAAATTCAATGCCGCAGATCATCTGAAACTCGCGGGGGGAGATATGGACCACCCGCCCCTCGAGGGAGAGCAGTTCGTCATCGAGGCGCAGCTCGATGACGGGCAGCGTCTGCCCCTCCGACAGCGGGACATCGCCATCCACCAGCAGGCCGACCCCGTTTGCCCCGATGTTGATGACCTCAAATGTCGCGCCGTTGATGATGATCGACACGTTGTCCTGATCGTCAATCGGCAGCCGGAAAACATGGCGGATAATTGAGCGTTTCGCGAAGTCGGAATTGTTTGTGCCTTTCTCCTTCATTGATGCGCACCCGTTTGTCTGGTAATATTTTTAGAACAGCTTTTCCTGCTCAGCCTGTTTCTACTTGCTTTTTCTGGAAAAAACAGTGATTTCAAACAGAAAGCCGTAATTATCAAAAATGATAGCACAGTTTGCAGGCAGCGGCAAACAAGAATAACTCTCTTTGGCGGGCAGTATAAAAAAAAGGAGGAAACATGAGGGTACAGATTACCTATTGCGCAAAATGAAACTACCAACCGCGCGCTTCCAGGCTGGAAGCCGAACTGCGGGAGCGATTCACGGCCGATCTTGAGCTGGTCGCCGGGTCGGGTGGCGTTTTCGAGGTGGTGGTGGATGGACGGAAAATTTTTTCCAAGGCCGCGACCGGGCGTTTTCCCGAAGATGGTGAGATTGTCCGTCTTATCGAGGGCCTTTAACTGAGTGGTCCGGCGGCAGGAGCCCGCACCGCATGAAAACCGAACTTCTCGCGCCGGCCGGTAGTCTGGCCTCTTTTTTCGCCGCCCTGGAAAACGGCGCTGATGCGGTCTACTGCGGACTCACCGAGTTTTCCGCCCGGGCCAAGGCAAAGAACTTCTCGCTGGTGGAGGTGGAGCAGCTCGTTCGGTGTACCCGGGGGCAGGGGCGGCGCCTCTATGTCGCCCTCAATACCCTTGTTAAAGAAAAGGAGCTGCCCCGGCTGGTGGAGACCCTGGCCGCGCTGGCCGCAATCCGGGTGGACGGCGTCATTATTCAGGATCTCGGGGTCTGGCGGCTCATCCGTGACCATTTTCCGGAGCTGCCGCTCCATGCCTCCACCCAGATGACGATCCACAACGCCGCCGGCGTCCGCATGCTGGAGAAGATGGGTTTTGTCCGGGCCGTCCTTGCCCGGGAACTCTCACTTGTCGAAATCGCCGCCATCCGGCAACAGACCTCCATCGAGCTCGAACATTTTGTCCATGGCGCCCTCTGTTTTGCCGTTTCCGGGCAGTGTTACTTCTCTTCCTTTCTTGCCGGCATGAGCGGCAACCGCGGCCGCTGTGCCCAGCCCTGCCGCCGCCGTTACGATGATGGCCGTAAAACCGGCTACCTTTTCTCCACCAGCGATCTTGCCGCCATCGAGCTGTTGCCGGAGCTGATCAGGGCCGGGGTCAGGAGCTTCAAGATCGAGGGCCGGATGAAGAGCCCTGACTATGTCGCCCGGGTGGTGACCGCCTACCGGCTGGTCCTCGATGCCCCGGCAGAGGGCCGCCGGGAGGCGTTGCAGAAGGCGGCGGAACATCTCGACCTCTCTTTCGGCCGGCAGCGGACCAAGGGATTTCTTACCGGTTTCGTGCCCGCCGCCATTGCCGATTCCTCCCGTCACGGCACCCTGGGTCTTCCCTTGGGTGAAGTTGTCTCCCTGCGTGACGGCATGATCGGCTTTCACGCGGCAACGAGGGTGCACGTGGGCGACCGCATTCGCATCCAGCCGCAAAACGATCAGGTCGGTACCGGCTTTGCCGTGCGGGCGCTCGTGGTCGAAGGCCGAAAGACAAAATCAGCGGCGGCCGGTGATTTCGTCCAGGTCGTCCATCCCGGTCGGGGCACGATTCGGCCTGGCGACCGGATCTTCAAGGTGGGCGGGAAAATACTCTTTACCAAAAGCCCGGAGGCGTGCCGGCGCATGCTCGACGAACAATGGCCGGCCCGGTCTTCCGGGCCCGGTGATGATGCGATGCGGGAGCGGCTGTCCCGGGCCCTTGCCGTCCTGCTGCCGGGGCGGGGTGGGCGACCAGCCGAATCATGGGATGTGACGCTGAAGGTGCGGGGGGTGGAGGAGATTTTTCTTCCCGGCCCGGATGCCGTCAGCCGCTTCGAGTTGCCGCTGACCCCGAAAAATCTGGCGGGATTCAAAAAATACGCCCGCCCGCTTGCCTCCCGCAAAAACGAACTGATCTGGGAACTGCCGCCGTTGCTGTTTGCCGGGCAATGGGATGACTTCCGCGGTGCGGTGCAGATGCTGCTCTCCCAGGGGTGCTCTACCTTCCGCATCCAGAATCTCGGCCAGATTCCGCTTTTTGACGGGATGGACAAGGTCAGCCTGCTCGGCGGCTTCCGTTGTTACGTCATGAGCAGCCAGGCGGCCTTGGCCTGGCGGGAACTCGGCCTGGCCGAGCTGACCGTGAATCTGGAGGATGACCGGGACAATCTCCGGAACCTGGCGGCCCGGCTTGTTGATCCTCCTCTTGCGGTGACGGTATTCGGGCCGCTGCCGATCCTGCTCTCCCGCATTCCGGTCCGCGGGGTGCGGCCGGGCGGCCTGGTCCGCTCCGACCGGGAGGACGGGTACCGTCTCTTTATCCATGACGGCATCACCGAGGTGGTGGCGGAAGAGGATTTTTCCCTGCTTGGCCGGCTCGTCGAGCTGGGCGCCATGGGTATCGGCCGGCTCGTTGTCGATCTGCGCCGCTGCGGCGTCGCCTCCGTTCGCGGCAGGGCGGTGCTGGCTGCCCTTGCCGGCAACAGCAGGCTGGACGGAACGACTTCGTTTAATTATGAGCGGGGGCTGACATGACCGGTGGGGCATTCCGCCGGACCGGCGACTGCTGCCGGCGGAATGTTGCCGTGGCGGGATCAGTCAAAGGCCATCGACGTTTTCCACTCTTCCCAGACCTTGCCCACCAGGTTGATGCCCGGTTTCAGGGTCTTCTTGCCCCGCGCATAAACGCATTATTCCCTTTCCAGGGACTGAAAGCGGGCCATGAAGCGGCGATCGATATAGTCCTTGAGGCGAAAGGCGAGAGGGCCGCCGAAGATGATCGACCATTTGCAGAAAATGCCGTTCCCGTCACCGAGATTGTAGATGAGCAGGTAGCGGCCACCCGGGTCAAAGGGATGGAGATTGCCGCCCTCCAGGGCGGCCATGAGATTGGCGAAGAGCACGGGGTTTTCCCGCACCGCGTATACCCCGACCTTGTCCAGAGGGGCGGGATCGAAGTGGATGCAGTCGCCGCCGCCGAAGATGTTGGCCTGGGAGACGCACTGGAGAAAACGGTTGACCCGCAGGCCGCCGTCCGGCCCGGTGGGCAGTCCGGAATCGGCAAACAGGGCAGAGGGTCTGACCCCGACCGCGGTGAAGATGATGTCCGCGTTCCTGGCCTCGCCATTCTGCAGGACAATGCGGCCTGGTTCGATGCGGTCCACATAGACCTTTTCCACGATGTCGATGCCCCGTTCGCTTAGGGAACGTCGCGCGAGCCGTCCGACCTTTTCCGGCGCCCTGGCCAGCAGCCGGTCGCCGGCATAGACGCGGATGCGGGGCGGAGTGACCCCGGCATTGCGGCAGAGCTGCCGGATATTGCCGCTGATCTCAATCGACGAGGGACCGCCGCCGACCACGGCAATGTCGATGACCCGATCGCGGCTCAGCTCCAGAATGCGTTCCCGGGCCCGCAGCAGACTTTCAATCGGCTTGACCGTGAAGATGTCAGGGTGATCGACGGTGGTTACGATGTCGATGGGCACAAAGGAGCCGGCATTGCAGGAGAGCACGTCATAGGGCAGGGTGCGATCCGAGTCGGCCAGGCGGACGAGCTGCTGCCTGGTATCGATGATGGCGGCCTTGCCGAGCACGAATCTGCCGCCCTGTTTCTCCACCACCCGGCGGGTGGCGAAGCGGATGTCGTCGGGCCGGTAGGTGCCGCCCAGCATGCCGGGGCCCATGCCGGAATAGTAGTGGTATTCCGAGGGCTGGATGACGGTGACCTCATAGCCCTTGCGGACAAAGGCGCTGAGGTTGGCGAGGGTAACCATGTGGGCATGGCCGCCGCCGATGAGCACCAGTCGTTTGGCGGTCATCTCAGTGTTCTCCCGGCCGCAGGGAATCGATCAGCCTGCCGAGCTGGGCAAGATGGGCCCGTTCCTCTTCGGCGATTTTGAGCAGCCCTTGTGCGGTCGTGCTGTTGTCGCTGCGTTCGGCGGCCCGCTGATAGAGGTCAAGGGCCTGGGCCTCGATGGCCATGGCCAGGGAGACGATGTCAACCACCGATTCCGGGTCCGGCTGGTAGAGGGCGAGATAGTCCGCGGTGGAGAGCCCGCCTTCCATGGCCCCGGCCGCCATCTCCCGCTCGAAATCCTCCCTGCTCTTTGTCTCCCCGGTGAGCTGCCGGTGCAGCTCCACCAGATCGTTCTGGTGGATGATCTCGATGTCGGCCAGTTTGGTGAACAGGGCGCGCGGCTCTTCTCCGCGGACCTTCTCCTTCATGTCTAGATAAAAGTCGCGTAGTCCCTGTTCGAGGCCGTAGGCGACAATCAGGGTCTGCTCGACCGATTCACGGCCGGAGAAGAGCGAAAGGCCGAGATCCTCGGGGCCGACGGCGATTTCGTTCCGCCAGGCCTTGATGCCGCCGGAGACGTTGTAGACCTCCTTGAAGCCCTTGCCGGAAAGCCCAAGACACGCGCTCTCGGAGAACAGGCGCTCG
>CAZUZJ010000197.1:0-5209 GCA_964624225.1 uncultured Desulfobulbia bacterium
GACGGCGCCCACGACGATCCGAATTTTCCGAAAATGGCCACCGCCCCGGCTCTCAGTGAGTCCATCTTCTGCGGCCAGTGTCATGGCAGCGGACCGAACTTCGAGATGGCCCATCCCTCCCAGTGTGCGACCCTGTACGGCAGCTACCTCTTTGCCTACTCGGCGGAGGGCGGCAGCGAGAGCTGCCAGGAATGTCACATGAAAAAATCCGGCCTCGGCCACGACATGCAATCCTACAACAGCGAGGAGATGCGCAAAATGGCCGTCGATGTGCATGTGGAGAGCCGCTCCCTCTTCTGGCGCAAGAACTCGGAGGAAGGCGTTCTTCCCATGGGTATCATCAATGTGGAGCTCACCAACAAGGCGGGCCACACCATCCCGGACGGCTGACCGACTCCCAATAGGCTGGTCCTGGATGTGACTGCCAAAACAACCGATGGAAAAGAAGTTTACAACGAACAGAAAATCTACATGCCGTACCCCGGCCGCATGGGCCGCGGCAAGGAAATGGGCCGTGGTCCGTATGAGAAGAGCGGCCTGCTGCGTGAAACCAGTCTGCCGCCGATGAAAACCATCAAGGAAACCTTCGAGTTCGTCTATCCTTTCAAGAAAACCGAAAAGGATGGCAAGCCAAGCAGAGAGCTGATCAACGACGAACTCGTTGTCGATGTCAAGCTCTGGTACCTGCCCTTCGGTGAATTCGAGGGACATGAGGTCATCTTCTTTGAAGAACAGAAAAAGCTTGACCTGAAGAGTGAATGGAAGTGGCGGTAAATCCACCCTGAAACGGGGCGGCGGCGCTCAGCGCAGCCGCCCCGGTCTTTCTGCTGTTTCTCATCCCGATTGCCAAACAAAAAACCAACCCCGCCCGCCAGGCAGCAAATCGACATCAAGCCCCGCCGGCTCGACCGGTGAGCGGCCCTGCTGTTTGGCAATCTCCTTTTGTCAGGTCCCTGGTGGAAGAAGGGGGTGCATCCGGTCTTTGTGCCGGAGCAAACCAAAGGCGCGCAGTCCATGGACCGCCACACCGATGCCCCAGCCCAGCGCCGGCCACATCACCCAGAGATGGCGGGAAGAGCCGATGAGGTTTATTGCCATCAGACTGCCGATGACAATGACATAGACGGCGAGATGGGTGGTGAATGTCCTGCGCTCGCGCCCCTGCCGGACGGGGCGCTCCTCCGTTACGTGGCTGTGATCTGTCATATCGGCCTCCATGGTGAGTTGCGCCACCTCGATGTCAAAGACGGCGGCGAGGGCTTTACGGGATTCCAGGCTCGGTTTCTGACCGCCCTCGATCCGCTGGACGGTGCGGACGCTGAGTCCGCTGATCTCGGCCAGTTGCTCCTGGGACCAGCCCCGTTCCAGACGAAGTTTCCGAATGATCATCTCCTGCCTCCCATGAATACCCTTCTACCAGAAAGGCCCTTCCGCTGCCACGACACCACCATGACACGGACATGACAGAAAGACGACACTACCATGGCAAATGCGGCTATTCAAGGGGAAATGACAACGTGTCAGCAATCACGCCAGGAAGATGATACCCCCTTAGGCTTTCCGTGGACAGGATACAAAAAGTGTGGAAAAATTGATAACGGCAGCCGGTGAGGATTCCACCGGCACCATTGCCTTTCGACTGCATGCTCCCGAAAGGTATTGAACAAGCGCTGGGAACGGATCATCGAACTGGATGGCTGACCTCTGCCGACAGCCGGGCGCAAGCCCTCGATCTGCCCGCAATCGAAAACGAGTTGAAGACGATATGACTGTGGCAATGGTGCGGCACGACATCTTCAGGAAATTGGCGGCATGACGAAAATCCTTCTGGTCATGATCGGCGGCAGCCTTGGCGCCCTCTCCCGCTACGGGGCCGGCCTGCTTGCCGTCAAACTCTTCGGCGCCCGGTTTCCCTGGGGAACGCTCATCGTCAATCTTTCCGGCTGTTTTTTGATCGGACTTTCCTTTGCCCTGGCTGAGCGCGGCTTCGGTCTCATGAATCCGCAGGCCCGCCTTTTTTTCATCACCGGCTACCTGGGCGCACTGACCACCTTCTCGACCTATGCCCTGGAGACGGTCAATGGCGTGCGAGGCGCGGCGTATCTGGCCGCGCTGGCCAACGTGCTTGCCAATAATCTGATCGGCGGGGCCCTGGTGGTGCTCGGCCTCTGGCTCGGTCGTTTGAAATAGGGGGAAGAGATGCTGCAATACCGGATCGTCGAGATATTCACCAGCGAACAGGCGCGCTGGCAGGGCGGCCCGCTCGCCGATGCCGTCGTCCAGTGCGTCCATGACCGCAAGGCCGGTCTGCGCTGCCTGGTGACGCGCGGCACAGGGGGCTGCTACGAGAACGGCGAGGTCGCCACCGACCGGCTGGTCGCCCTCTCCTACAATATGCCGGTGCGGATCACCATTGTCGGCGCATGCGGTGCAATCGACCGGATCCTGCCGGAAATCGAGCAAATGGTCGCCGACGGCATCGTCGCGGTACACGACCTCGCCGTAACCCGGCACCGGGCCCGCAATGCCATCTTCCCGCGCCATATCAGGGTGCGGGACATCATGACCGCCACGCCGAGCCGGGTAGCCCCCGACACCCCGCTCGGCGACGTCCTCCGCCTGCTGCTCTCTTCGGTGTTTACCGGCCTGCCGGTGGTGGACAGGGAGGGACGGCCGGTGGGAGTCATCACCCAGACTGATCTGATCTACCGGGCGGGCATGCCGATGCGGCTCGGCCTGCTTGCCCTGTCGACCGCCGAGAGCCTGACCGCCGTGCTGGCCGGACTTGCCGGCAAAAAGGCGGCGGATGCGATGAGCAGGCCGGCGCTCACCATCCGGGAAGACAAACTGGCTGTCGAGGCGGTGGCGCTGATGCTCGACAAACAGCTCAAACGACTGCCGGTTGTCGATGGCGCGGGCCGTCTGGTCGGCATGCTGTCGCGCATCGATCTGTTCCGTGCCATCATGAAGGAGGCGCCGGACTGGCAGAGTTTTCGGGAACAGCGCATCGAGGTGGACAATTTACGGTGTGTCGCCGATGTCATGCGGCGCGACACCCTGACCGCCCGGCCCGAGACCTCGGTGGAGGAGGTCATCGAGATGATCGACACCAACGATATCCAGCGGGTGGCGGTGGTGGACGCCGACAACCGTTTTCTCGGGATGATCTTTGACCGCGATCTGCTCGTTGCCTTCTCCCCCGTCCATTACGAGGGCATCTGGAGCTATTTTGTCAACAGGGTGCCGTTCACGGAACGGGGCAGGAAATGCCGGGATTTCCGAGAACTGCTGCAAGCGAGGACCGCAGCCGAACTCATGCAGACCGATATCGTCACCATCGGCGAGAACGCCCTGCTCGACGAGGCGATCCGCATCATGACCGCCAGGGGCTTCAAGCGCCTGCCGGTGGTGGACAACGAACGGCGTTTCCGGGGGATGATCAGCCGCGATTCGCTTTTGCGCACCGGCTTTGCGGGCGCGGATCGACAGCACTGACGGCCGCCCCCCTGTCCAGACCTATGGTCGTACGGCCCGGACATAACCCTGCTTGCCGGGGAAATACCGGCGCTGCGGGTCGCATTGATCGGAAATCTCCCAGGCGCCAACTCCGCCGCCGCCGTCTTTCTCCATGGACCAGTAGGCCCCTTTTCTCTCCAGGGCGCAATCGCCGTTCTGATGGAGATCAAAGCGCAAATTGAGTTCGTACAGCTCGACAACGGTCGGCAGTCGCCAGTCGGTATAACCGCTCGTCCTGTTCAGTTCCGCGATCACGGCGTTCGCCTCCTCGACGCTGTGCACGAGTCTGCTCTTTTCGACCTGCCACATCCGCCCGTTCACCGCATCCTGGCAGATGCCGTTGTCAAGCACGGCAAAGCGGCTGTTTTTTCCCGCACAGCCGGACATGATGCAAAGCAGCAGACACGCAGCGAGCGCCACCAGATTTTTGCCCATATTTGACCTCCTGACCAGCAAATAACAGCAAAACAGCACCTGTGATTCCCCACACCTATCCGGGGAATCTGTCCTCAACCAGTTTTTTTCAGCAGTTCCGGGTCAGAGCCGTGCCGGTTGATCGCGTATCCACCCGGTTTTCCGACAAAGGGCAGTGCCAGCATAAAGAGCAGATTGTTCTTCTTCGGATCACGGAACTGGGCGAGGCCGATGGTCATGCCGTCATGGCCCATGACCGGCTGGGCCCGGTAGGTGCCGAAGATGCGGTCCCACCAGGGGAAGTTGAAGCCGAAATTGCTGTTGGTCTCCCGGATGGTCACCGAATGGTGGACCCGGTGCATGTCCGGAGTGACGATGACGAGCCGCAGGTATCTGTCCAGCAGAAGCGGCAGTCTGAAATTGCCATGGTTGAACATGGCGGCGCCGTTCAGGATGATCTCGAAGAGGATGACGGTCAGCACCGATGGACCGAGGGCGGCGATCACCGTCATCTTGATGACCATGCTGATCACGATCTCGATGGGATGAAAACGCAGACCGGTGGTGACATCGATGTCCATGTCGGCGTGGTGCATCATGTGCAGCCGCCAGAGCAGCGGCACCGAGTGGAACATCAGGTGCTGGAGATAGACGACCAGATCGAGGGCCAGGACACCGACGACCACCTCCAGCCAGGAGGGCAGGGTGATGGTGTTGAGCAGTCCCCAGTTATTCTGCTGGGCAGCCAGCGCCACCTGGACGCCGATGACCGGAAAGGTGAGCCGCACCACCAGCGTATCGATGGCCACCACCCCGAGGTTACTGAACCAGCGGATCGGCTTGGAGGTGGTGAGCTGCCGCCGGGGCGTCACCAGCTCCAGAAGACCGACGACACCGAGAATGCCGAAAAAAAATATCAGTCGAATCTGCGCTTCGTTTTCCATGCGTTCACTTCCCACTGACAAGAGAAAGGGGTGGAGAAGACGGGTTGTTTTTTTATAGTAATCACGACCGGCGGGGGCGGACAAGCAATTTGTCGACCGGGGAACAAACTTTGCGGCCAGATCCAGCAGGCGGGAAGAGCTTCTCCCTCCAATTTTGATAAAATCGCAAAAGGTCTTTTTTACGACAGAGCCCACAGAGAGCACAGAGAAAATTTTTTAAATTACAACCAGTTACACCTTAACGATCTGTGATCTCTACCGCCGCATCAGCGCGAACACCCCCCAGCCCAGGTATTCACGCGTGTAAGCGGCGTAGCGCTCGGGTTCCGAGGTCA
>CAZUZJ010000198.1:0-5208 GCA_964624225.1 uncultured Desulfobulbia bacterium
AGCCCCCCGGCCTCGGCCACCTTCATGATGCCGAGCCAGAGCGCCATCGGGCCGATCAGCCCAATGGCCAGGGTGACCGCGTTCTTCGCCGATTCAAAAGAGGCCCTGGTGACCTCATCCATCCTGCCGGTATAGGCGGCGATGACGGTGGCGATAAGCACCATAAAGAGCCAGATGGCATTGATGGCGGCTGGTTTCTGTTTCATCCGCAGACTCCCTTATTCAGGAAATGATCACGCACAGCCCGTCCCACCAAGAGCCTGTCGGGAATAAAAATGTTGGGCACAGGGCTGTTTCTTCCGGTGGACCACTATAGCAGAGACATCATGATCCTGCCGGAACTTTCTGCCGACCTGTGTGTCACAATGTAAACGTCGTCTTTCCTGATCTTCACCACCGAACAACTTCTTGTCCCCATGACCAGACTGGAGACCGCCATGCACCAGCACCGAACTTTGCACAAAATCCCCCTGTCCGTTTTCGTTGCCATATTTTCCATTGGCCTGCTCCTCGCCGGATGCAGCCAGGAACAATATGGTACTGGTATCGACCCCGCCGCCCCCAGGATCAAAGCCCGCGATATTTTCCTTCAGCCACAGCTGATTGGTAAAAAGGTGACGGTGGAAGGGACGGTTCATACCCAATGCGCATCAAACGGGTGCTGGTTCGTCCTCCAGGACGATACCGCCCGCATTTACATCGATCTCGCCACCAACAACTTTCAACTGCCACCAATGCAGGGGCGCACGGTGAGCGCCACCGGCACCGTGACCTCCCATCAGAACAACCTGCTGCTGGTCGCCGAAGGAGTGGAAGCCCGATGAAGGAATTTCTGAAACTTTCCATCCAGAATCTCTTACGCCATCGAACCCGCAGCTTTCTGACCATGCTGGGCATTGCCGCTGCTGTCGGCGTGCTTTTCTCGGTTCTCTCCTTCAACCGTGGTTTTGAAAACGGCTTGAACCGAGAACTTGCCGCCACCGGTCTGCATTTCATGGTGGTTCCTTCCGGTTGCGCACACGAGGTGGCGGCCCTGGTGCTGCATGGGGCAGTGATTCCAAAATATCTCGACACCGGGGTCCTTGACCGGGTGAAATCGACAGAGGGTGTTGCCCTGGCGACCCCGATTCTGGTGGCCCAGCTGCCGAACCAGGAACACCAGCGGGTCGATCTGATCTACGGGGTGGAGATGAGCATGCTGCGTGACATCAAACCGCACTGGGAGATCACCGGGGAAATTCCGGTCAAGGAACACGAAGTGCTCCTCGGCTCCGAGGTGGCGGCCCATAACGGAATCACCCCCGGCACCGAATTCCGTTATCCCGGCGTGGCAATCGTATTCACCGTCAGCGGCGTTATCAAGCCAACCGGCAGCCAGGACGATGCCTTTGTCTATATGCCGATCACAACCGCCCAGCACCTGCTGGGAACCCCCAATGGAGCCACCGCCATCGGCGCCAGGGTGGAGAGGCCGGAACGGACCGGAACGATCATCAACGATCTGGAGGCCACTGTTCCGGGTATTCAGATTGTCACCATGGGTCAGGTCATGAATTCGGTGGCAAATGTCGCCGCCTCAGCCAAATCGTTGAGCCTGGCCATCGTCCTGGTGGCGCTGGTGATCGGGGCGGTGGGAGTAATGAACTCGATTCTGATGGCGGTTTTCGAACGTTCGCAAGAGATTGGCATGATGCGGGCCATCGGCGCTTCCCGCTGGGATATTTTCCTGATCATCCTCAAGGAAACCGTCATCCTGACGATCGGCGGTGGGATCGCCGGAATCGCGGTCGCCATGTTTGCCGCCCGCCTGATTGAAATCTTCGTCCGCCGGATCCTGCCGTATGTCCCAACCGGCAGGATGATGCATTTCGATCCTGCGCTCGCCAGCGCCTGCGTTCTTTTCGCCCTGACAATCGGTATTGCTGCCGGTCTCTATCCGGCCTGGAAGGCCTCGCGCATCAATCCGATCGAGGCAATCAAAGGTTGACGGCAGCCATCAGCCCCTCCTTCTCGCCGACAGCCATAAACAAACAAGGAATCCGGAATGCTTTCATTGCGAAATGTGGAAAAAAAATACCGGCGCGGAGCCGAGGAGGTCCGCGCCCTGCGCGGCATCAACCTCGATATCGAAGCCGGGGAATTTGCAGCAGTCATCGGTCCTTCCGGGGCCGGCAAGACCACCCTGCTCCATCTGCTGGGATGTCTCGATCTGCCCAGTCAGGGAGAAATCCATTTCAACGGTCTGCGAGTGGACACCATGCGGGAATCGGAACTGGTTGCCGTGCGCCGCAAAAAAATCGGATTTATTTTTCAGCAGTTTTATCTGATTCCCGGCCTGAGCGTTCTCGACAACATCGCCCTGCCGCTCCTTTTCAGCAAGACCCGGATCGATCGGGAACGGATCATGGAACTGGCCAGGATGGTGGGACTGGAAAAGCGGCTCGACCATGTCCCCGGCCAGCTTTCCGGCGGCGAAATGCAGCGCACCGCCATTGCCAGGGCCCTGGTCAACAGTCCGGAAATGATCCTGGCCGACGAACCCACCGGCAATCTGGATACGGCCAACAGCGAAAAAATATTCGCCATTCTGCATGAATTGCACCGGCGCGGCCTTACGGTGGTCATGATCACCCATAACCAGGAACTGGCGGGCCGGGCGGGCCGGATTATCCGGATCCGCGACGGAATGATCCAGGCCTGAAGGCAGAAGAGATGCCGACCGCTGTCGGTTCATTCAGGTTCTTCACCCGAACGGGAAAGCCCGTCCTCGTGAAGCGTTTCACACCACGGTGTCGATGATGAGCCCGGAAGGCAGGGCAGGATCAATGGCAAGAAATTCCTCGACGCCCTTGCTGAGGTCAAAGGCGCGACCGCTTTTTTCCACCACCCGGATCACCGATGCATCGCCGCTGGACAGTTCAAATTGCATGTCACTGCGGCCCAGCTCGTCAAGCTGCTGGTTCAGACGGCGAATCTGTGATTCAATCTCCCGACGGGTGCGGGTGGTTTCAATGGTCTTCTGGGTCGTGGTCTTGCGGGAGATTTCGGTCTCGGCCCCCTGCTCGCGCAGCACCTGCCGGGAGACATCCACCTCGCGGCTCCGCTGGTAGTGCGTTGTCTGCCGCACCTGATTGGTTGCGGCGGCTGCCGACTCAGCCATCTTCATACGTCCCTCCCGGCATAACGGGCTTGCTCTTGACCACGTTCCTACTTTATTTTATATAGCCGCATTCCCCCGACTGTCAATCCCTGTCCGGCATCTCGACCAGAAGGCGGCTATGTGCCGACCGGGCCACGGAGAAAAAGCGGCAGCGTGACACATGGTCCGGAGACGATAGAAAAAAAATAGCCATCACCGCTTTCCCGGTCAAGCCGAGCCCAGAAAAACATGGAACCTCTCACCCTTGCCTTCATCGCCCTCGCCCTGGCCATGGACGCCTTTGCCGTCTCCCTGGCCGCCGGCATCACCCTCCATCCGGTGAGCAAACGCCAGCTCTTCCGCCTCGGTTTCCACTTCGGCCTTTTCCAGGGCATGATGCCGATCATCGGCTGGCTGGCCGGCCTGACCGTACAGTCGTTCATCAGCGCCTATGACCACTGGGTCGCCTTCGGACTGCTCTCCTTTGTCGGCGGCAAAATGATCCACGACGCCTTTCATGACGGGGAAGAAGCGGAAAAAACCGACCCCACCCGCGGGCTGACCATGGTCATGCTCTCCATCGCCACCAGCATCGATGCCCTGGCCGTGGGCCTTTCCCTGGCCGTCATCGGCGTCACCATCTGGACCCCGGCCCTGGTCATTGCCTTCACCGCTTCGGTCCTGACGGTTACCGGCATGCTCCTCGGCGGCCGGATCGGCATGATCTGGGGCAAACGAGTGGAGGTGGTGGGCGGCCTGCTGCTTATCGCCATCGGTTTGAAGATTCTTATCGAACATCTGCGTGCCTGAAAAATATCATGTTGCACATTGCGCGCTCCTTTTGCTACAAGGTAATCTGGCACCATGTGGGATATTCCGCGATTTGTCGGGACAGATTTTCAATCACGGACCATTTATCGTGAAACAGCTTGTCCTCTTCCTTTTCCTGCTTTTCCCTGTTGCGGCCCATGCCACCAACGGCTACTGGGCCCATGGCTACGGCACGAAAAGCAAGGCCATGGCCGGCAGCGGCATGGCCCTGCCCCTCGATGCCATGGATGCCGCCGCCAATCCGGCCACCATGGTCTATCTCGACAACCGACTTGACATGGGCCTCTCCTTCTTCATGCCAGACCGGGGTTTCACCGCCGGCCGCTACACAGGCGGCAACCCCAACGCCCTTGTTTCGGGGGAGAAGACGAGCGGCAACGACCTTTTTGTCATTCCCCACTTTGCCGCCAACCGCGTGCTGAACCCGCAAACCGCCATCGGCATCAGCATCGGGGCAAACGGCGGAATGAACACCGAATATGACGAGGCGATTTTCTCCTGCTTCAACAGCCCGGGCAACGAAGCCTCTTCCCCCACCGGCATTGACTTTAAACAGCTCTTTGTCGGCCTCAGCTACTCGCGGAAAATATCGGAGAACCACTCCTTCGGCATCACCCCGATCCTGGCTGCCCAGTCTCTGAAAGTCACCGGGCTGGAAGCGTTCCGCCCCTTATCGCGCGATCCGGAGCATGTCACCAACCAGGGATACGATTATTCCTGGGGGGGAGGACTGAAAATCGGCTGGCTGAGCCGCCTCTCCGACCGTCTCTCGGTCGGACTTTCCGGCCAGACCCGCCTGTGGATGACGCCATTTGACGATTATCAGGGCCTGTTCGCCGAAGAGGGCGACTTCGACATCCCCCCCAACCTGACCGCCGGGCTCGCCTGGTCCGTGACCCCTGCCCTCACCCTGGCTGTTGATGTCCAGCATATTTTCTTTGAAGAGATTAAGGCCGTGAGCAACAGCTGCGCCATACCTCTGCAACCTGATTCCATCCTGCTCGGCACCGACGACGGCATCGGTTTCGGCTGGGAGAATTTGACGGTGGTCAAGCTGGGCGTCCAGTGGCAGTGGCAACCGGACATCACCCTGCGGGCCGGTTACAGCAGAAGCAATCAGGTTATTCCCGAAGACCAGGCCCTGTTCAATACCCTGGCCCCGGCCGTGCTGCGCGATCATTATACCTGTGGCCTCACGAAAAAAATGAAAAACAGGGAGATCAATCTCTCCCTGATGT
>CAZUZJ010000199.1:0-5194 GCA_964624225.1 uncultured Desulfobulbia bacterium
GATATTTTATGTTGTAGGATTTTGATTTAATGAATGAGAATCATAAAGATCAATAGCATGTGGCTCCTTGTCGAGTGGCGACACCGGGGAAAACCGACCACCCTTGGGGCCGCGTCAGGAGCCATCGCCGGTCTGGCCACGGTGACACCGGCAGCGGGCTTCATCTCGCCAAACGCTGCGGTACTGATCGGGCTAGTCGCCGGCTTCTCCTGCTACGTCGCGGTGACGATCAAAAACCGGCTCCGCTTTGACGACAGCCTCGACGTGGTCGGCATCCACGGCATGGGCGGGGTCATCGGCACAATCAGCCTTGGCCTTTTCGCCAGCAAAACCATCAATCCGGCCGGCGCAGACGGCCTTTTTGCCGGCAACGGCTCCTTCCTGCTGACGCAATTGCTCGGCGTCGGCGTGGTTGGCGCCTATGCCTTTACCGTCAGTCTCTTACTGCTGAAAGCGACCTCCCTTGCCTGCGGTGGGCTGCGGGTCACCGAGGAGGAGGAGATTGCCGGCCTCGACCAGAGCGTCCACAGTGAAACCGCCTACACCATGTAAGCGGACAGAAAAAAGCTTTCAACCGATATCCTTTGCGGTAAGATGAAACAGGGACAAGCGGGCCATTTCCCGGTCGCCACGACCCGCTTAGCGTCGTTTGTTTTGCTCCACCGCTCCGCCGGAAATTGACCGAAATGCACCACAGGAGAATACCATGAAAAAGATCGAAGCCATCATCAAGCCGTTCAAGCTTGACGACGTCAAGGAAGCATTGAACGGTCTGGGCATCAAAGGAATGACGATCACCGAGGTTAAGGGTTACGGCCGCCAGAATGGCCATAAGGAAATTTATCGGGGCGCCGAATACGTGGTTGATTTCATCCCCAAAATTAAGATCGAGCTCATCGTCAGGAGTGAACAGGTCAGCGAGATCATCGAAACCATCCGCAATGCCGCTCTCACCGGGAAAATAGGCGACGGCAAAATATTCGTACTGCCCGTTGAACAGGTCATCCGGGTCCGAACCGGCGAGACCGGCGAGGATGCCATCTGACATGAAGACCGGCCTGCGCGCCAAACGTACCGCTCTGGAGGCCCTCTGGCGGGATGGCTTAAGCGGCCACGCCCTCCTGGAAAAGCACACCTGTCTCATGGACACGGCGCTCACAGAGTACTTTGACCACAGCCGGGCCGCCGAGGGCGCCATGGCCCTGGTCGCCCTTGGCGGCTACGGCAGGAGGGAGCTCTTCCCCTATTCTGACATCGATCTGATGCTTCTGTATGACGATTATTCGGACGGGCTGGCGGCAGACGTTGCGGAGGCCGTTTTTTATCCCCTGTGGGATGCGGGCCTGGAGGTGGGGCATGGCGTCAGAACGCCAACCTCCTGCCTGGAAGAGGCGGTCAAAGATTTTTTTCTCCAGGTCGCCCTGCTCGACGCCCGCCTCATTGCCGGCAACGCTGCCCTGTTGGCCGGCCTGCTGACGGACTTTCGCGGCCGCTTCATCGACGGCCGGCGCCATGAATTTTTACAGAACATGCTGCTGCACCGGACAAAACGCCACCAACGATTCGGCAATCACAGCTTTCTCCTCGAACCCCACATCAAGGAGAGCCGCGGCGGATTGCGGGACCTCCAGGCCATGCTCTGGTCAAGCCAGGTGGTTTTCAGTCTCCGATCCGCCGCAGAGCTTGAGCGGGCCGGGTTGCTGACCGCCGAGGAACTTCTCCGTTTTTCCGAGGCACACAACGCCCTGATCAGGGTCAGAAACCGCCTGCACTACTTAAGCGGTCGCAAAAACGATCAGCTTTTTTTTGAACATCAGGAGGAAATGGCCTCTTTTTTCGGCTACGCAGACGCCGAGGGAATGCTCGGGGTGGAACGGTTCATGCGTGATGTCCACGGTCATATGCAGACCATTGCCGTGACCAGCGACCTTTTTTTCGAACATGCCGGAGAGGTTCTCGGCCTGGCGCCATCCGTCGCCCCGCCCCGGGACAAAAATCTGGAGAAAGGACTTTATCTGCGCCAGGGCCGCATCCATCTCACGGACCATGATGCCATCCGCACCCGACCGCAGCTTATCATGCGCGCCTTTTACCATGTTGGCAAACACGGCCGTCCTTTGCATCACCGCACCAAAAAAGTGATCAGCGGACAGCTTCCCGCCGCGGCGGAAAAAATACGCCAATCGCGGTTGGCCGGCCGGATCTTTCTCGATACCCTGCAATCGCAGCAGGCGCCGCTGCTGGCCCTGACCGAAATGCTGGAAACCGGGGTGCTCGGCGCCTTTATCCCTGAGTTTGTTCACCTGCAGTCTCTGGCCCAGCACGACATCTACCATCTCTACACCGTGGATCGCCACCTGTTGCAGACGGTGGAGGAAATGCACCGGCTGCGGGACAGCGACCATGCGCTTTTCATCAGTGTTCCCTCACCCCATTTACTCTTTCTGGCCGCACTGCTGCATGACATCGGCAAAGGATACGGCCGCAACCACTGTGAGCACGGCGCTGGGCTGACTCGCACCATCGGGGCCCGCCTCGGGCTGCCCCCGGCGGATATCGACTGTCTGGCCTTTCTTGTCAGGGAACATCTCTATCTGCCAGAGATCGCCCAGCGCCGCGATCTGGAGGACGAAGCGCTGATCATCCGCTGCGCCGGACATATTCAGGATCCGGATCGTCTGACCATGCTCTATCTGCTCGCCATTGCCGACGCCAGGGCGACCGGTCCGTCGGCCTGGTCCGACTGGAAGGGAGCCCTGCTGCTTCAACTCTACCTGAAAATAGCCAACATCCTCGGCCGCAACGATCTCGTTCTGCCCGATCCAGCCCAGGAACGGCACTGGATGCGGGAACAGATCAGGAGCATGCTGAATAGCCCCATGCCCGTCCCCGAAACCATTCTGCCGGACGACTATCTGTTCGGCAACAGTCCGGAGGAGGTCGTCCGCCATCTCACCCTCCATGCCGAACTGCGCCGGCGGGAGGTCATTCTTGAGGCCAGAGCAGAGGACGACCACTGGGCAATCCTGATCATGACCCGTGATCGTCCCGGCCTGCTCAGCAAAATCTGCGGCATTCTTGCCCTGAACAACCTGCAGATACTGGCCGCCCAGATTTACACCTGGCATGACGGCACGGTTGTCGATATTCTCCATGTTGCATCAAGCATCGACAACCAGTTCGCCGATCAGAACTGGAAAAAACTTGAAGACGATCTGACCCGGGCAATCCATTTCCGCCTCGGCCTGTCCCATCGCCTGTCCGCGAAATTCCGCGCCATTCTATCCGGCTCGGCCCAGTCACCCCGGCGCCGGCCTGCCCAGGTCATTATCGACACCAAGGCGTCTGACAGATTCACGGTCATCGAGGTCTACGCACAAAATCGGGCAGAATTGCTTTATGACATCACCCGAACCCTGTCCGAATTCGGCATCAACACCTTCCGGGCCAAAATCGGCACTAAAGGGGACCAGATTGTCGATGTTTTCTATGTCCTCGACCACGAAGGGAAACGAATCGACGATGAGGTCTTTCAACAGGAAATCAAAAACGGTCTGCTGCATGCCGCCGCCTGATGCGCGCCGCCTGCCAACAAGTTACATTTTTGTAAGGAGAGAAAAAAGACGGATATCCATTTCATCACAACCAGGCACAACGCCAGAAATTGCTCAGAACCGCGCCGTCTCGGCGCACCGCCACTAATCAACAAGGGAATTTCCCACCGTACAACTCTTGCAAGGAGAAGACAATGAGTACCGAATGCAGTTTTGGATGTGACTACCCGACCCAGACCACCGTCAGCCTGCCGACCCTGTTCGCCTCCAATGTTTTCAGCGACAAGGTGATGAAGGCGCGTCTACCCAAGGAGACCTACCGGGCGTTGCGCAAGACCATCGAACGCAGTGCGCCGCTGGCCCCGGAAACCGCCGCCGTGGTCGCCAATGCCATGAAGGACTGGGCCATTGAAAAAGGTGCAACCCATTATACCCATTGGTTTCAACCGCTGACCGGCTCGACCGCGGAAAAACACGACTCCTTTATTTCCCCAACCCAGGATGGCGGCATCATCATGGAGTTTTCCGGCAAGCAGCTGATTCAGGGTGAGCCCGATGCCTCCTCTTTTCCCAGCGGCGGCCTGCGCGTCACCTTCGAGGCCCGCGGCTATACCGCCTGGGACTGCACCTCCCCCGCCTTCCTGAAAGAAGACGCAGCCGGCAACGTCACCCTCTGTATCCCCACCGCCTTTTGTTCTTACAAAGGAGAGGCGCTGGACAAAAAAACTCCGCTGCTGCGCTCCATGTCCGCCGTCTCCCGCCAGGCCCTGCGGGTACTGAAGGCGCTCGGCAATACCACCTCCGCCACCGTCACCTCCACCGTCGGCGCGGAACAGGAATACTTTCTGGTTGAAAAGGAATATTATCTCAAACGTCTTGACCTGCTCACCTGCGGCCGAACCCTGTTCGGCGCCCCGGCCCCCAAGGGCCAGGAGCTGGAGGATCAGTATTTCGGCGCCATCAAGGACCGCGTATCCGCCTACATGAAGGATCTCGACGTTGAACTGTGGAAGATGGGAATCACCTCGAAGACCAAACACAACGAGGTTGCTCCGGCTCAGTACGAGATGGCACCGGTGTTCGTCACCACCAACATCGCCGCTGACCAGAATCAGCTCGTCATGGAGACCATGCAGAAGGTTGCGCTCCGGCACGGGATGGTCTGCCTGTTGCACGAAAAGCCCTATGCCGGAGTCAACGGTTCCGGCAAGCACAACAACTGGTCCCTTTCCACCGATGACGGCATCAATCTGCTTGAGCCCGGCACGACTCCGGAGGACAACGCCCAGTTTCTTGTCGTCCTCTGCGCCCTGCTCAAGGCGGTTGATACCCACGCCGACATCATGCGCGGCACCTGCGGCAGCTCCGGCAACGATCATCGCCTGGGCGCCAACGAAGCCCCGCCCGCCATCATCTCCGTCTTCCTCGGTGACGAGTTGACCACCATCCTGGCCAGCCTGGCCAAAGGCGAAAAAATCTGTTCCAATGGCGGTTGCCAGTTCCTCAAGATCGGCGTCGACTCCCTGCCGGAACTGCCGAAGGACAACACCGATCGCAACCGCACTTCACCCTTTGCCTTCACCGGCAACAAGTTCGAGTTCCGCATGGTCGGTTCCTCCCAGTCCATCTCCGGCCCGAAT
>CAZUZJ010000200.1:0-5164 GCA_964624225.1 uncultured Desulfobulbia bacterium
CGTAAAGGTGTGTACCGCATGGCCGTTCTTCATGTGGCGCAGCATATCTATCAGATTCGCTGTCTTGTCGGCACAGGAGAGCGCGAGCACTTCGGTCGGCGCCTTACGCAAGCGTTCTAGATAGTCCTGGTTCCGAATTTCCCAACTGCGTTTCTCGCCAGTCTTTGAGTCCTTCTTGTCTTCGGAAACCCACGCAACAAGCTCAGCCACACGAGGTACGCCTATCTCTTTGGCAAGACGCTTTTTCGTGTAATCGCAGTCCTCGATGATGTCGTGCAGATAACCAGCAGCGACAGTCTCGGGATCAAGACCGGCGTCTTGAAGCAACCAGCCGACTTCGGCGAGGTGGATAAAGTAAGGCGGGCGATCCTCCCCGCGAGGGGCCTTGCGGTAGTGGGGCCCTTTAGGGCGGTTGCGGTGCGCGTATTCTGCGAGGCGCATTGCCCTGAGCACTAAATCATCCGCTTTCGGCCGAAGCCGTATCCTGCTTGCGGGTTGGTCTTTGGGTTTTTCGTCCGGCATAGGGCGTATTATCCACTCAGCGGAAAGTATCCGGAGGAGCTTCGGTCAGATCAAACCTTCGGCGGCCTGAATTATTTCCTCGTCCGACACGTGCGCTAGGTCCGGGTAGTTCTTCCGGAGCCACGCGATTATCTCCCGGCGGCGCTGCTCGCCTTCCTCGTCCTGCGAATTCGGAAACGGTACTACCTTGTTCGGCGGTTCGTTCGGCATAGTTTAAGGGGCAGGGAAAACATAATCTTTCATATACACGCAATAACCTTCATAGCCATCATACGACCAAACCACCTTGCTCTGCGCATAACCCGCCTTCAGGCACCTTGCCTCAGTCCTCATGAGAGCGATTCTGTCGATTGAATACAGAGTAAGAAAGAAGGCCACAAGAATAATTGTCAACCATCGCCACCATGATTTCATGCTGCTTTCGCTCAAACTGCGAACGCAGTTGGTTGTCCATCGTAATACTGCTCCCGCCCATAATTGGAACTGGGTCGGCTTCTGAGTATTCACCGAAGTTATTTTGGCTGGCATGACTATTTCTGGTCCTCTGAAGGGAGGTCTTTGCGGCAACATGACTGCGCCGGGGTTCTACCCCGATTTCCCGGACACATCCATAAAGCCCATAATGGGCCAGGAGGTGTGTCATGGCAACACGCAAGAAGTATTCTCAGGAGTACAAACACGAAGCCGTGGAGCTGGCGCGATCCAGCAAGCAGTCGATGAGCCAGGTGGCCCGTGATCTCGGCATCAGCCCGAACCTGCTGACCCGCTGGTGCCGGGAAGCAGTTGCCGATGGCACGAAAGCCTTCCCGGGCCAGGGCAAGCCCCGCGATGAGGAAATGGCCAGCCTCAAACGCGAGCTCGCCCAGACCCGCAAGGAACGGGATTTTTTAAGAGAAGCGGCGGCGTTCTTCGCGAAAGCGTCGAAATGAGATACCGCATGCTCGAGCGCTGCCGCGATGCCTTCCCCATCCGCCTCATGTGCCGCTGCCTGAAGGTCTCCCCCAGCGGCTACTACGGCTGGCGGGAACGTCCGTTGAGTGCGCGGGCCCGGGATAACCGGCGCCTCCTCGGTCGCATCGAAGCGCTGCACGCGGCCAGCGACGGCGTGCTGGGCGCGCCACGGATCTGGGAGGATCTGCGCTATGCGGGTGAGACGTGCAGCCTGAACCGTGTCGCCCGACTCATGCACCGGCAGGGGTTCAAGGGCATTCCGGTGCGCCGGCAATGGCGCCGGAAATCTTCCGGTCAGCGCCCGGGGGATGTCCGCAATCACCTGGATCGGGACTTCCGGGCTCCCGAACCGAATACGAAGTGGGTCACCGACATCACGTTCATCGAAACCGCCGAGGGCTGGCTGTATCTCAGCGCCGTAAAGGACCTGCACTCGGACGCGATCGTGGGCTGGTCCATGAGCCACCGCCAGACCCGCGAACTCGTGCTGCAGGCGGTGCTGATGGCGCTCTGGCAGCGACAGGACCGTTCCCCGGTCATCCTGCACTCCGACCGCGGCTGCCAGTTCACGAGCGGCGAGTACCAGCGGTTCTTGAAGGGCCACAACCTGATTCAGAGCATGAGTGCCGTGGGCAGCTGTGCCGACAACGCCGCGATGGAGGGCTTCTTCGGCATGCTCAAACGCGAGCGCGTCAATCGAAGAATCTACCGGACCCGCGCCGAGGCCAGGGCCGACGTGTTCGACTACATCGAGCGGTTCCACAATCCGCGGTGCCGGAGACGACTTGAAGTGACTAAACGGAAGGAATTACTCTTAACTCAACCGTCCGTGGAAACGGGGTAGAACCCGAAGACATAAAATGGCTGATCGGTAAATTCAATGCTTTTCTGGCTTCAGCCAAAAGTGCAATCACTTCATCTCCTGTGGCGAGTCTCCAGCAAGAAATATCCTCTACCGTGAGACCAGTTGGTGCTTTCTCTGACCAAACGCCTTCGGCGGAACGGAAGGCCAACATCTCTTTGGAGACGACGAGAACTTCACCTTCGGGAGAAATGGTCACTTGGACCATGGGATCGCGTCCAATCCGAATTACTCGGAAGGTATCTGAATCAAGCCACTCTTAACGAGACTACTTTGCTTTCCTCGCCCCTCTCCAACGTGCAAAGTAGATCGGCCCAGACAGTGAGCGCGTGTCTGCGTTCTTCAAAGTAATCATGCCGGTTGTAGGTTCCCTCCACACCCTTGATCGCGTGGTTGAGGCAGCGCTCCGCGATTTCCGAACGCACTCCCAGCGCCGCCAGTTCAGAGCGCATCGTGCGCCGGAAATCATGCACCGTGAAATGCTCCAGCCCATGCTTGAGGTCCTTCAGGGCGAAGTTAAGGGTATCGGGCGATACATGGGGAAAACGCTTGGCCGCGCGCCGCGACGGAAAGACATAGGGGCTCTTGCAGGCGCGTACCTGCAATTCTTCCAACCATTCCACCACCGGGTCAGCCAAGGGAATATCCATCGGCCTGCCGGTCTTGGCGCGGCTACCGGGCAAATGCCACACCTTCGCCTGAAGATCGAACTCCTGCCATTGCGCAGCCAACAACTCCATCTTCCGCACCCCAAGAGCAAGTAACAGCTTGACGGCCAGTTCGTTGTCCCGCCCGAAACTTTGGCCTGCCTTGGCGATGGCCTGGAAAAGGTTGCGAAGCTCGATGCGCGACAGTTTGCGGTCGCGTCTGATTTCTTGCCCGCCGGCATCCTCCGGCATAAAGTCGGCTGCCGGATTCATGTCTACGATCCCGCGTTTCTTCCCGAACCGGAACAGGGCCTGTATCAATCGCAGCGCATCATTCGCCACCGTCGGGCGACCATCGCCGGAGATGCGGCGCAGCACCCGTTCCACATCCAGCGGTTTTACCTCCCGCGCGGGCAACCGACCGAGCACCGGCAATACATCGCGGCGAACCAAGCTTTCGATCCTTTGGGGGTGCTTGTACTTCGGCCGGATCATCTGATCGAGAAAGCACTCGCACAGTTCGGCCACGGTTCCGGACAGGCGCGCTTCGGCCTTTTTGGCTTGCTTTTCATGCGCAACGTCCACCTGTTGGTCAACGCTGGCGCGCGCGGCCGTCGCCAGTTCGCGCGCTTTCTTGAGTGATACATCAGGATAGTTGCCGAGCGTCAGTTCTCTTGCCCGGCCGTTGAAACGATAGCGGAACACCCACGTGGCCGTTCCGGATTTCGATAGCGTGAAGGTCAGCCCACCTCCATCGCCCTTACCTGCAATCGGGTTCCCGGCCTTGATCCACGCTTGAATGTGTTTATCTGTCAGCCTGCCCATTCGTTCTCGTGCGTAGCTAGCGTTTCAGATTTTCCGGAGGCTGTGTAGCTAATGAACCAGCTACACGCCTAGCTACGCAAATTATGCAGGCTGTTCTGAAATCTCACAAGACAGAATCGGACAAAAATTTTTAATAATCACATTGTTATTGTTCGCTACCGGACATACTCGGACATCACAAAACATCACTCGATATTCTGCACCTGCTTATGCTGAAAAATGAGAATCGTTTTTGTTGTCATGCAGTTATACCCATATCAGCGGTCGAAAATTCAGCCTAGCTACACTGCTAGCTACACTCGGTCGCCTCGCTGGGGGCACATCTTAGCCTTTCTTTGGACGTTCAAGCCACGCCGCCATCCCGGCCCATGTCCTTGCCTCGGCTTCCTCGGACTCATGCCGCAGCGCCATGTATGTGCGCCAATGCATCCCCTTGGGCTTGCCAGGGAAGGGCATCATGAGGTCAGTGGTCCCGTTGAGTCTGAAACGGATTTTGCGGGCTCTACGGCTCGCTCTGGCGGTTTCGCGTTCCCTTTGGCTCTTATACACAAGCCGGCAACAGTGTCGGCAAGCAAACTCTCTGTTCCTGAGATAGAGCACCGCAACGCGTCGGTCACAGCTTCCACCGGGGCATAGGAACCAGTGGCGTTCCTGCCCAAAATGACACGGTGTGGAGTCCAGTCGGATTATAGAAAAAATTTCAGGGCTCCGGCCATGCCCGATGAATCGGCATGAAAGCGTTACATAGTCACTTCTGACCTGAACTGCAACGTCCAGTGCGGCATCGCCCAGAGTCCATCGCCGCCCAAAGGCGTGGCCCGGTTGCAGCAGCCCCTCACGGTGCCAGCGCCGCACGTCAATCGAGCAGTAATTCTCAACGATTTTTTCCGGCGTCGAAATCATTAGCCAATTTGGCCCGCTTCGGGATGGATTTTTCTCGCACGGCAAGCACACGATGTGTGCCAAGCTGGTTTTTCAGGCTCCTTTCGGCCTCGGCCAGATCACAACCCGGAGCTAGCAGGATCAGCCAGGTATCCGGGTTATCGGTCAGACGGTACTCGTACACTCTCAGGGCTTTGCGGGCCTCGTCCTCGGCCTTCTCCCTCGGTTCTCCGCCGTCGTATTCCCGGATCGCGGCGCGTTCCTCGAAGTGCTCGCGGATGTTCTCGGTTAGTTCATCGCCCAGATAGGCCAGCATCTCGGCTTTGTGGGCCTTGATGGTTTCCACCAAACCAGATGGCAAGGGACGCGGA
This sequence comes from uncultured Desulfobulbia bacterium, assembly GCA_964624225.1. Lineage (GTDB taxonomy): Bacteria > Desulfobacterota > Desulfobulbia > Desulfobulbales > SURF-16 > DB1. The sequence continues at coordinate 5,061 of CAZUZJ010000200.1, forward strand.
GCGGACAGCCTGAGCCGTCCACCCGTGGCGCGGATAGTTCCTCCAGCAGCTTGCACCTGTTGGATCAGGGCGGCGGCAGTCATAGTTCGGCCTCCCATCCGTCC
>CAZUZJ010000201.1:0-5147 GCA_964624225.1 uncultured Desulfobulbia bacterium
GGCGACGGTCAATGATCGTCTGGTGACGAAGAAGGGGGTGTGGAAGTCAGGAAGAAAAAGATTCTGGTGCGCCGGAGAAAGGGGAGCGCACCTGGTGCTGTCACCAAAAAGGTGGTGGTGCGCCGGGTCAAGAGGTGATGGGGTCGCGCCGTCCGCTCATCCTGCGTGAGGGAAGAAGATCAGAGCGACTTTTCTCCCAGGCGCAGCAGAAAAAGATGTCCGGTAATCCATTCCCCTTTTTCCTTGCGGAGGTCGGCAGGTTGCCGACAGACAACGGAAAAACCGCTCTGGCGGGCGAGCCGATCGATATAGTCGGTGCCGTGGGCAAAGCGGCCCGATGAGCGGAGCTGAAAATCGCTGCCGGCGGTTTCAACGGAAAAGAGAAAGAGCGCCCCGGGCCGCGCCCTGTCGCGAACCAGGGTGAAGATCGCTGCCAGGTCGCCGAGATAGACAAAGACATCGGCGGCGAGAAAGAGATCAAAGCGGTTAACGGTATCGCCGAGAAAGGTAGTGATGTCAGCCAGATACAGTTCGTCGTAAATGCCCTTTTTCTGCGCCTTGTCCAGCATGCCGGCCGAGATGTCAAAGCCGCTGAGGTGCTCCACCCGGTCTCTGAAGGAAAGACCGGAAAGGCCGGTGCCGCAGCCCATGTCAAGGCCGCGGGCAAAAAGAAGGCCGCCGGCGTACTGATCGAGGAGGTCCCGCAGTTGTTTTTCCACGGTGCTCGCCAGTTTATCCGTCATGGTGGTTTCATAGTCAGCGGCAAAACGATCAAAGAGTTCCTGGACATAGGCAAGGGGTGAGGCTGTCGGCGTCTCGCCGGACAGGGCCGCGACCATGTGGCGGGCGGATACGTTCTCCGGGTCGTGCTGCAGAATCGTCCGGTAGCAGGACAGCGCCGCCGCTGTGTTGCCGAGCAGGTGGTGAAGGGCGCCCAGATGTTTGTGGGCGGGGAGGTAGTCCGGGGCAAGGGTCACGGTCGTGGTAAAGGCGGCGATGGCCGCGTCTGGCTGATCAGTTTCCCGCAGCAGCACCCCGAGATTGTAGTGGGTGTCACTGTCGTCCGGATTGAGAGCGAGAACCCTCTGGTAGCAGCGTTCGGCCTCGGTATAACGGCCCAGATTTTTGCAGGTCAGGGCCAGGTTGAAAAAGATGTCCGGATCTTCAGGGGTAAGCTCCGTGGCCCGACGGTAGGCGGCCTCCGCCTGATCAAGGTTGCCGGCGCTGTAATACAAAACCCCCAGATTGTAGTGGGCGCTGGCCAGGTCGGGTTGCAGCTCGCAGGCACGGCTGAAATGAGTGACCGCGGCAGGGGTGTTATCCAGTTGCCGATAGAGCATGCCGAGGAGAAAGTGGATGCGGAAATCGGCCAAATCGTGCGCCAGCAGCGGCAGGCAGCAGGTCAGGGCCTCCTCGGCGCGCCCCTCCCTGTGCAGCCGCAGCGCCGCTGCGATGTCTTTGTCCAGGGTCATTGGTCTTCCTCCTCTTTTTGTCCGCCTGTTGCTGGGTTGACGGGATCGCGCCGGCGGTCAGCGGATTTCGTCCATATAGCGGATCAGTTCGGCGGCCAGCCGGGTACTGTCGATGAGCAGGGACATCTCGTGATTGGTGCTGAGGGCCGAGTGGGTCAGATTATGGCTGCCGAGCAGGACGTAACGGCGATCGATGACGACGATTTTGGCATGGGTCGTTCTGGCGGCCGAGTCAAAGGAAACGGTGACCCCGTTTTTGCGCAGCCGGCGCGCCACCCGGTCGTTCTCCCGGTTGATGGAGTCGTCGTAGCCCGACCGCTCCAGCAGGACATGGACCCGCACCCCTTTTTTCCGGGCTTTTGTCAGTTCCTTGACGAGCAGGGCCGGCCGGTTCTTCGGCGAGTCGGTGGTCTTGAAAAGAAACATGGTCATGGCGATGGAGTGCTTCGCCTGGCGGAGCAGATCGACCAGGGTGGTAAAGTATTGTTCATCGGCGAGCATGACGATGTCGCCGGGGCCGGTGGAGATGGGACTGGAAAATTCGGCAACGGCGGCCGGGAGGGCGGGGACGGCGGAGTCGATAGTGAGATAGGGGATGATGGCGTCGAGGGAGTCGCGACCGATGCCGGTCACCTCAAGGAGCTGGTCGACACGGGTGAACGGGCCGTTTTTGGTCCGGTAGGCGATGATCGCCCTGGCCCGGCTCACGCCGATGTAGGGCAGTTTTTCCAACTCCTGCTGGCTGGCGCGGTTGAGATCAATGGGGCCGGTGAGTTCGCGGGCGAACGCCGGCCCCGATCCCGTCAGCAGGACAATGACCAGCAGCAGGCGCAGGACGCCTCGGGGCAGGACAGTCATCTGTGCCCTTGGGTCAGGCTGATTTTTTCGGCCACCACGCCACGCCAAGACGGGAGATGACGTTGAAGCCGCCGCCCAGCACCAGACTGGTGGTCCGGCCGATGCTGTCGAGAAAGACCTGCACCTCGTAGGAGCGGGTGCCGGCGTCGCAGATGATGATCAGGGTTTTGTCCGTCGGCAGTTCAGCCGCCCGTTTCCGCACTTCGTTATACGGCATGGCCAGCCAGATCGAACCGAACTGTTCGGCAAAGGGGGCGACCTCCTTGGGATGCCGGATATCGAGGGCCAGCCAGTCCGACCGGCTGCCGGGGTTGGCGATCCAGGCGAGGAAGTCGGTCACCGCGACATTGCGCTGGCGGCCGCGGGCGATGTTGTCCGCCACGTTGGCCGCCGCGTTCAGGGCGTCGATGGCAGTGGCAAAGGGCGGGGCATAGGCCATCTCCAGCAGGCTGCAGTCATCGATGGTGCCGCCTTTGGCAATGAGCGCCGCTGCCGCATCGATCCGGGCCAGCACCGCGTCGTTCATCGGGCCGAAGGCTTGAACGCCCAGCACCCGTCGGCTTTGCCGGTCAAAGACCAGCTGCATCGGCATCTTACTCTCCGTGGGAAAGAAGTGGGCCCGGTCAGAGGGGGCGGTGAGGGAGGCGTCGGCGTCGAATCCTTCGGCCCGGGCCGTTTCCAGGCTCAGTCCGGTGGCGCCGATACAGCTCTCAAAGGCCTTCATGACGAAACTGCCGATCACGCCGGGGAAGGTCGAGGGAATGCCGGCCAGGTTGTCGCCCACCACCCGGCCCTGGCGATTGGCAAGCGATCCCATGGGCGCGTAAAATTTTTTGCCGGTGATGAGGTTGACGGTCTCGATGCAGTCGCCGGCGGCGTAAATGTTCGGATCCGAGGTCTGCAGGCGGTTGTTGACGACGATGCCGAGCGGCGAGACGAGCAGGCCGGCGGCCCGGGCCAGTTCACTGCGCGGCCGCACCCCGGCGGCCATGACGACGATATCGGCCTCAATGGTTCGTTGCGGCGTCACCACCCGGCAGACCCGGCCGTTATCATCACCCTCGATGGCGCTCGCCCCCTCGCCGGTGTAAATGGTCACCCCGTGCTTGGCCATGTGGTGCTGGAGCATGGCGGCAAAGGGGGCGTCGATGATGCGCGGCAGCACCTGGGGCATGAATTCGAGGAGGGAGGTTTCGACCCCCCAGAGATCGGCGAATGCCTCGGCCATTTCGAGACCGATGGCGCCGCCGCCGATGATCACCGCCTTGCCGATCATTCCTTTGCCAAGTCGTTCCTTGATGGCAATGGCCTTGTGCAGGTCGCTGATGGTGTAAACCCCGTCAAGGTCGGCGCCGGGGATGGGCAGGACAAAGGGCTGGCTGCCGGTGGCGATAACCAGGTTGTCGTAGGGGATTTCCTCTTTGCCGCCACTGTCAAGGTGTTCAACCGCCACGCATTTTTTCTGACGGTCAATGGCCAGGGCCCGGGTGCGGGTGCGGACCGTCACCCCCTTGGCGTCCTGAAAAAAGGCGGCATCGCGGGTCATGTGAAAACTGGTCTTGCGCAGCTGGTCCTCGTCGTTGACATCGCCGGAAACATAATAGGGAATCCCGCAGCCGCCATAGGAAATGAGGCTGTCCTGATCAAGAATGGTGATTTCCGCCTCCGGCATGAGCCGTTTCGCGTGGCAGGCCGATTTCGGGCCTGCGGCAACGCCGCCGATGATAACAATTTTCTTTCCCATTGCTTTTCTCCGCCTGTGCAGGGTGGGTGAAGGATGCCGGCGGCCATCTGCTCATTCTGGTCCGCCCGGGCGTGCCTTTGTCTATAGTACGAAAAATTCGCGGTGTCAATTTGCATGTCAATCGGAGCGGTCCGGAAAAAATGGCGGCCCGGCGTTGCCGGAGGACATCGAATGGATATGCCTTTGTTTTGCCGGATTTCTTCTGGTGAAGGCTTTTTTGCTGAAATTTCACAAAACGCTTAAGCTCTCGCTTGACATCCTCTGATCACCGTCGTATATGTGAGCATATGCACATAACTTTTGCAACAGTGATTTGTATGTCGGAGTCGTAAAAAGCCGCGATTCCGACGGGCGGTGTAATATATCTCGTTGTTTTAACGTTTCCGCCCACCATGGTTTACGGGTTTTACGAGACCATCATTTTTCCATTCACCCAAAAAAGGAGGCGGCGATGAAGAAGGATCAGCTTTATGCGACGGAATCGGCAAAAGGGACAAGGGAGTTTGTCAAGGCGCTGGGCGCAGTGGCGAAAAAAAACGGTTTTGTTCTGCACAATGAAACCACCATGGATATGGCGCACTCCTTCGGCAAGCACGGCGCCGAGGTGGCGGAGGGGTTTGATCTGCACATGATCCAGATCTGCAAGCCGGAAAAAGCGGCAATGAGTCTGAGCGCCAATCCGGAGCGGGCCATCCTCATGCCGAAATTTGTCATGACGTTTACCAAAAATGGCAAGACCCAGATCCGCTTTCTCTCCTTCAGTGCCGACAACATCCGGGCGGTGGTTGATGATGAGGCGTTTCCCGCCTCCCTGGCCGAGACTTACAAAAAGATCATTGAGATGATCGAGGAAGCGAAATAATTGCGGATTTCGGATCGCGGATTGGCGAAGCCCGTGCGGCCGGTTCCGGCATCACGCAGCGGCGGGTCCGTCCGACCAATCAAGAAGGTGTTGGCATGTGGAAATTTTTGATCAGCATCAATAAAAAACTCGTTGTTGCCATTCCGCTCATGATGATCGCCGGCTTTGGCTGCGGTGTCATGGTTGATGCGGATATCATCAGGCAGATGAA
>CAZUZJ010000202.1:0-5110 GCA_964624225.1 uncultured Desulfobulbia bacterium
CGAGGGCAATCCGGGCGGGGACGAACTGGCGGTCAATCTGCCGGCCGAGGACGAGATCGGCGCCCTGTCCCGCTCCTTTGCCGAGATGCGCAAGAATTTACTCGCCTCCCAGGAGCAGATCCGTCAGCTCGCCTACTACGATTTTCTGACCGGACTGCCCAACCGGGTCATGTTCCACGACTTTCTCCAGCGTTCGCTGGCCCGGGCCCAGCGCCACGGCGAGATGGCCGCCCTGATGTTCATCGATCTCGACGACTTCAAGCGGATCAACGACACCCTGGGCCACAAACTGGGCGATGAACTGCTGAAAGAGGTGGCCAAACGCTTGAACGCCGCCACCCGCAGCTCCGATTATCTGTTTCGCGAGATCACCGGCCGGGAACCGGACATGGTCGCCCGCATGGGCGGCGACGAATTCACCGTGCTGCTCACCTTCGTCAGGGACGCCAATGACCCGGCGGTGGCAGCCCGCCGCATCCTGGACGAGCTCTCCGCGCCCTTTTTCCTTGACAACCACGAACTCCACATCGGGGTCAGCATCGGCATCGCCATTTATCCGGGGGACGCCGTCAGCCCGGAGGAGCTGATCAGAAACGCCGATATCGCCATGTACCATGCCAAAGAATCAGGCAAAAACACTTACCAGTACTTTTCCCATACCATGAACGAGGCGGCCCTGGAGCGGTTGACCATGGAAAGTGAGCTGCGACGGGCCATCGAGCAGCAGGAGTTTTTTCTCCATTACCAGCCGCTGGTGGACGTAGCCACCAATGCGATCGTTGGCCTGGAGGCGCTGATCCGCTGGCGGCATCCGACCAGGGGCATTCTGCTGCCCAACAGCTTTATCCCGGTGGCCGAGGAATCGGGAATGATCGTGCCCATCGGCGAATGGGTCCTCCGGGAGACTGTCCGGCAGATCAGAAACTGGCAGGAAGAGGGGCGCCGCCCGGTGCCGGTGTCGATCAATCTCGCCAGTCCGCAGTTTCGCCACGTCGCCATCGACCGGGTGATCGACACGGTGCTGCGGCAGGGAAACATCGACCCGGCCCTCCTCAAAGTGGAGCTGACGGAGAGCATCCTGCTGCAGGCGGAAGAAGAGGAGCTGCGGATGCTGCGAGCGATCAAGAAGACCGGGGTGCAGATCTGCCTCGACGATTTCGGCACCGGCTTTTCATCGCTCAACTACCTGAAACATTTTCCCATTGATGTACTGAAAATCGACCGCAGTTTTATCACGAACATTCCCGGCGACAAAAAGGATGCGGAGATCAGCGCCGCCATCATCGCGCTCGGCAAATGCCTCAATCTGTCGGTGGTGGCGGAGGGGGTGGAAGGACAGGAACAGTATGATTTTCTGAAGGGGAAAGGGTGTGATGTCATCCAAGGGTACTATTTTCATAAACCATTGTCCGCGGAGAAGGCGGGCGATCTACTGGCCCTGGCGGACCAGGATGAAAACGGATCAGGGGGCGTCGCCTGATTTCTGGCCGGCAAAGACGCAGACCCGGTCACGGCCGCCCTGCTTGGCCTCATAGAGGGCCTGATCGGCGGATTCGGACAGCATGCAGGTCAGCTTGTAAAGAGGATTGTCTTCTTCCTGGTCGCAGAAGACGGCGCGGGAATTGAGGACGGCTGCCGGTACGTCCTTCCAGGCCATGTCCAGCTCACAGACGCCGATACTGACCCGCAGGGTAAAGGCGATCTCCCGGGGTGGGCCATCGGTTTCCCGCAGGGTAAAGGAGAGGGGCCGTTTCGATATCTCCTGGCGAAGTGCTTCCGCCTTTTTCAGGGCGTTTTTCCGGTTGGTCCCGATGAGAAAGAGGGCGAATTCGTCGCCGCCGAGCCGGATGGGTGAGTCAATGCCGGCCCGGCAGTTGTTCTGGATGATGGCCGCCACCTTCTGCAGGGCCCGGTCGCCGATAAAATGACCGTGGTTGTCGTTGATCTCCTTGAAGTTGTCGATATCGATGAGTAAAAGGGAAAAAGGCACCTTGCCGTTCTTGTCGAGAAAGGTTTGCACCACCTTGGGCAGCTCCTGATCGAAAAAACGGCGATTAAAGATGCCGGTCAGTTTGTCGATAAGGGCGTTCGATTCGAGGACCAGCAGGCTTTCCATGGAGATTTCCATCTTCTCCTGGGCCTTTTTCACCTTATCATGAAGGTCCTCGAATCCTGTTTTCACCGCCAGCAGAATCTCCTGCCGGTTTCTGATCTCGCGGATAACCTTCAGGGTGTCGCCTTTCAGAGTCTCGATCATGCCGCAGGTGTCGGTGCCGCTGATGATGCTGGCCAGCTGGCTGATATTTTTGCTGATGGCGGCAAGCAGCTCCGTGACAAAATCCTGTTCCTCCTTCAGCGCCCTGGCCGCCCCGCTTCGTTTCAGCTTATCCACCTCGGCCAGGAAATCCCGGCCATAGCGTTCCACCTCTGTCTCGTTTTTTCCTTGAACCAGTTTCAGATACTCATCAAAGGCATCCCGCACCATCTCCTTCTGCTCCGGGGACAGACAGGTGACATATTCGATATTCTTGATGAAATGGGCGATCTGCAACCAGACGGAATGATAGGGCAATCCCTTTTCTTTCATCGCCGCGCAGACCGGATTGCAGGCAATGAGCGGGGAACCGACAAGAATGGTTTCCTTGCTGATTTTTTGTTTTTTGTCAGACATATGTTCTTTCAGGCACGAGAGAAAAAATGGGATTCATCCGACCACGACAAGGCCTTTTCATGTCCTATCACACCTGAGAAAAAAAAGGAAAACAAAAAACATGCAGTCACTCTCGCCCGGCGCTACTGGCCGGTCTGGGCCTTGCGCCGCGCCTCCTCAGCCGCAGCCTTGTCACCCAGGGTGCAATAGGCCTTTTCCATCAGCATCCAGTTCTGCCGTTGCAGATCTCTGTCCTGGCCGGCCAGGCTGTTTGACTTGCGGCACATCTCCACCGCCTGGGCGCAGCTGCCCTGGCTGTAACGGACCCGGGCCATGGTGTGCCAGACCCGGGCATTACGCGGGGCGATCCGCAACGCCCGCTCCATCTGCTCTTCGGCGCAGGTGTAGTCGCCGGCCTGCAGGGCCCGTTCCGCCTCCTGCAGCAGTTCGGCCGTCGCACCGGTTTCTTTCTGCTCCACCGCGGGCGCCGGTCGGACGGGCTCGGCTTCGGGTCCCTTGACCGCACAGCCACCAACCGGCAGCAGCAGGGCGAACAGAAGGAGCAACCGCGCGCCGTTTTTTGCTGCAAGGGCAGGCTTCCACAATTTGCGAGATGGAACAGGGGAACATTGGGTGTTTTGCATCATGGAGAACCTCCTCATTTTTTTTTTGCCGAAATCAAACCACCAGATCACCGGACACGAAGGCGACTGACCGTTAGTGAAAATATTTTGTCGGTGTCCGCTGTGATCGTCGTGGCACAAAAAGTTTTTCAACCTGCTCTTCGCCATTTTTGACAAACCCGTAAAAAGTCTTTTTTCACCACAGAGCGCACAGAGAACTCAGAGAAAAAATCTTTAATTATAATTAGTTATCTCTGTGCCCTCTGTGGTCTCTGTGGTTAATTTTCAGTTTTTACGATTCCATCATTTTTTGCAGTTTGTTGTTTTCTCGTTCCCGGCCGCCAGGGTTTGCGGGTTTTACCGGACCATCATTTTTTCCCGCGGTATCACCATGGCAACAACTTCCGCAACCGCTGCAACACCCCGGGCACACCAGTGCTGCTCTCCCGCGCTTCGCCACCACCAGCAACCGGAGCAGACGCCACGGCCAAGATGCCGCGCGGCGCAGTGCCGCGGGCAAAGGGCAGCCGGTCGCTTCTGTCGCGGTACTGGCTCAGCGGTCCGTAAGCGCCACCGCCCACCCGCGCCCATTCGACCCCCTCCGGCGGGGTCAGATCAAGGGGCTGGGGCTGGAGACCCTGCATGATCCGGCCCCAGACCACCATCGCTCCCCCCGAGCCGGTCAGGCCGGTGGGTCGGTTGTCATCGGTGCCGACCCAGACCACCGCCAGCCGGTCACCGGTAAAACCGGCGAACCAGCTGTCCTTGAGATCATCCGAAGTGCCGGTCTTGCCCGCCGCCCCGGTGCCGGCCGGCAGGTAGCGGGCCAGAGCGGCGGCGGTCCCTTCGCTGGTCACTCGCTGCATGCCGCTGTTGACCAGGAAAATCGGCAGGGGATCGAAACGCTGCTCCACCGCCAGACCATACCGCTGCACCATTTTATTATCAGCAGCGAGCACCGCACTGATCGCCCGCTGCGGCACATGAAAGCCGCCGGCAGCAAAGGTCTGATACATCTGGGCCACCGCCAGGGGCGTCATCTGCCCGGAACCGAGCAGAAAGGAAGGATAGGCGGGAAAATCTCCCTCTGCCCCCAGTTTTTTTGCCGTCTCCACCACCTTCTTGACTCCGATGGCCATGCCGGTCCGCACCGTGGCAAGGTTATAGGAGAAGGCCAGGGCCTCGACCAGCGGCACGGTGCCGTGTTCCCGGCGGTCATAGTTGGCCGGACTCCATCTGCCGCCGCCGCTGTTCTTCAGGGAGACACGGCTGTCTTCCAGCGGGGTGGCCAGGGTATAGCCGTTCATCAGGGCGGTGAGAAAGACCACTGGCTTGATCAGCGACCCCACCGGCCGACTGGCGTCCAAAGCGCGGTTGAAGCCGTGATCCCGGGGGACGCGGCCCCCGGCAATGGCCTGAATCTCGCCGTCTTCCCGGCCGGTCACCACCACTGCGGCTTGCAGGCCCGTCCGTTTTGTCCGTTTTTCCAGCTCGGCAAAGGTTCCGGTCAGACTTTTCTCCACCTGCATCTGCACCTGGGGATCGAGGGTGGTGAAAATCTTGAGTCCGTTACCGGCCAGATCCTCCTCGCGATAGTCGTGGCCCAGCTGGCGACGGACAAGATCGAGAAAGGCGGGAAAACGGTTGAAACCGCTCATAATCTGATCAGCGCCAATCAGCGGCGCCTGCCGGGCCCGGGCAAACTGCTCGCCGGAGAGCAGCCCCTCGTCGCGCATGATGGCAAGCACCACATCCCGGCGCTGGCGGCAACGCTCCGGATGCCGGCGGGGATCATAATAGGACGGCCCCTTGACCAGGGCAATGAGGACGGCAATCT
>CAZUZJ010000203.1:0-5071 GCA_964624225.1 uncultured Desulfobulbia bacterium
CGGTGGACGCCGGCTCCACCATCAACCGCTGCCTCGGCATGTTCGAGCATGACGAGCAGCCGCAGATCCGCAACCGGCTGGTGGACACCATCCGCTGGATCGTCTGTCAGCGGCTGCTGCCCAAGGTCGGCGGCGGCAGGGTGGCCGCCTTCGAGGTGATGGGCATGAATCTGCGGCTCCGGGAGGGCATCCTCAACGGCGAGTCGGAGGGCAAGACCTTTTACGAAATCATCAGCGACGGCACCGCCATGGGCATGACAACGTTTGATCAGTACATCCTGCAGCTTTACGAAAAGGGACTGGTCAGCGAGGAAACCGCCATGGGCTACTGTTCGCGTCGCAGCGCCATGGGCCGCGGCCTCGACCGCATCAAGGCGGCCAAGGGCGAGACAACCTCCGGCATTACCGGCCTGTCCATGGAGGAGGAGAAGAAAAGCAAGTATGATGCATTTTCCTGATGAAAAGACCCGGCAAAACAACCGATAACAACGAGGGGAGACAATGATATCCGCATGCAGCAACTGTGGCCGGGAGCTGGGACTCAACGAGGCGCAGCAGCAGAAGATTGAACATGCCCTTGCCGCCCTGCCGCCGGGCCGGGCGTTGAAATTCAACTGTCCTCACTGTCAGAAACCGATCGAGGTGCGGCGACAGGAAGAGGCCGGGACGACGGGACGACCCGCCACTCCCGCTCTCCGCCGGAACACGGCGCCCGGCAGGACGCCCTCACCCCCAGGGCCCCCCGATCTTGGCTGGCTCGAGCGCGGGGATCTCGGCACCGGCGAGGTTGTCGAGGATGTGCCGCAGGTCATCATTCTGATGGAGGATGAGGAGATCCGCATCGATATGGCCCAGTTTTTCGATGATATGGGTTACAAGCCGATCCTGCCGAAAAGCGCGGAGGACGCCCTGGAACGGATGCGCTTCACCACCGTCGCCGCGGTGGTGCTGCATGCCGCTTTCGAGGGAGATCTGGCATCTTCCACCGTGCATGCCCATATGCAGACAATGGCCATGACCAGCCGCCGCTCCATCTTTTATGTGCTGGTCGGGCCGGAGTTTCACACCCTGTACAACCTCGAGGCCCTCGCCAACAGCGCCAATCTGGTTATCAACGACAACGATCTCTCCGCCTTTCCCCTGATCCTCAAAAAGGGCCTGCGGGACTATGACGAGCTGTTCGGCCCCTATCTTGCCGCCCTGGAGGCAGAGGGGAAAAAATAATCATGAACCCACCGGTCGTCGCCGGCATGTGGCAGCGGCCGGATCATCTGCGAGTGACACGGAGCATGGGATGGAACTGATAAAATGGGAAGAAAAATACAGTGTCGGGGTGGAGGAGGTCGATCGGCAACATCAGCGGCTCTTTGCCCTGCTCAACCGTTTTATCGAGAATTTCGGCGGTCCGGATAAGGCCGGGCTGGCCGACGTGCTCGAAGAGATGGTCAACTATATCGATTTTCACTTCAAATGTGAGGAAGGGTATCTGCAAGCCCATCCGGACATTGAGGAGCATCGCCGCGAGCATTTTTCTTTTGTCAGAAAAACCCTGCAACTGCAAAAGGACTATCTGCAGGACAAGGCCGATATCACCCTTGATGTCTTACAATTTCTCGTCAGCTGGCTGAAAAACCATATCCTTGGCATGGACCGGAAATTTTTCGAGGAGATGGGAAAAATCGCCTCCTGAGCCCGGTCCGCCTGTCATCCTCCCTCTTGTCCGAGAACCCGGCTGATGACGGTGCCGAGCTGATCAACGTCGTACGGTTTGGGCACCACGGCGGAAAAACCGTAACGCCGGAAGTCGGCCATGATCGGGTCATTGGCATAGCCGCTTGAGACAATGGCCCTGACGGTCGGTGTGATCTTTTGTAATGCTGCCAGGGCATCTTTGCCGCCCATTCCGCCCGGAATGGTCAGGTCCATGATCACCGCGTCATAGGGGCGGCCGCTCCGTTCCGCTTCCTGATAGCAGGCAATGGCCTCTTTGCCGTCCGCGCAACCGTCGGCCTGGTAGCCCAGCAGCTCCAGCATCTGGACGGCCACATCCCGCACCATTTCCTCGTCGTCCATGACCAGAATTTTTCCCTGCCCGGCTGAAGTCGGACCTGGCTGCTCGCGAGTGTCCGGCACCTTGTCGCCTGCGGCAGGCAGGTAAACAAAAAAACTTGTGCCGCCGCCCGGACGCGGTTCGGCATGGATGTGGCCCTGATGTTTTTTGATGATCGAATAGCTGATGGCCAGACCGAGACCGTGGCCGGTCTCCTTGGTGGTAAAGTATGGGTCGAAGATCTTGTCGAGATAACGGTGGTCGATGCCGGCGCCCCGGTCGTGGATGCCGATTTTGATGTGCCGGCCCGGTTGCAGCGGCACATTGTCCGCGGCATCGATGATGATATTTTCGCCGGTGATGGAGACGATGCCGCCAGCCGGCATGGCCTGATCGGCATTGATGACCAGATTCTGGATGACCTGGCCGATCTGCCCTTCATCGACCGTGACATTCCAGAGATCCCCCGCCAGGGTGAAGGTGCATTTGATTCGCGAGCCGGTGGCGGCGAAGCGGGCAGCCTCACTGATCAGTCTGCTGCTTGACGTGAGGGTCTGGATCGGCGCCCCGCCCTTGGCAAAAGTTAGGAGCTGGTGAGTCAGGCTTCTGGCCCGGGAGGAGGCCCGTTCGGAATCGTTGAGAAACTGGTAGATTCTGTCGTCCGGGTGGAGATGTCTTTTGGCCATGGCGATATTGCCGAGGATCGAAGTCAGCAGATTATTGAAATCATGGGCAATGCCGCCGGCGAGAACGCCAAGGGATTCGATTTTCGAGGCCTTGAACAGTTCCTCTTCCAGGGCCTTTTCATGGGTGATATCGCGGAAAACGAAGATGGCGCCGGTGTGATCCTGCTGATTGCCGCGCCGGATCGGGGCGACGCTGACCGTGATAAGGCGGCTGTTGCCGGTCCGGTCACAGAGGCGGGCATTGGCGATGCGCTGCACCTGACTGCCCTCCAGCAGGACGTCGGCAAAGAGATCGAAGCAGGAAGGATTGTCCTGATCCGGATGCAAGGGAAAAATCTCGCAGATCTGTCGGCCCAGGGCGTCTCCGCTGCCCCACCCGGAGAGCGTCTCCGCCACCCGGTTCATCAGCACGACAGAACCGCTGGTATCGGTCGCGACAACCCCTTCGGCAATGCTTTCCAGGGTGAGGGAAAGCCGTTCTTTTTCATCGGCCAGATCGTCTTTGGCCGCCATCAGTTCGGAGATATCGGTGTAGAGCAGCACGGCCCGGATGATTGCCCCGGTGCGATCCTTCACCGGGGTGGCGGTGATGTTGTAGTGGTGGGCAGTGCCGGCACAGTGACTGATGGCGGTGGGACGCCCCGATTGCATCATGGCGTCGAAAACGCAGCCCCTTGGGGCAGTTCCCCTGCAGATCAGATCCTTGCAGGTCCTGCCCAGCAGGCTTTCGCCCTCGCGGCCGAACATCTCCTGCAGTTTGTGATTGTATGAGAGGATCTGTTTATTGGTATCAAGGACCAGGATGCCGCCGCCGACCGCTTCGAAAATTGCCTGAATCTCCTCCATGGCAACCTCAAGTTTTTCGTTGGTCTGGCGTAGATGAGCAAGAATCTGGGTAAAGGATTCGGCAATGATGCCGATGGGGTCGATGCTGATGAGCGATGCGTTGTCCAGCTCCTCCGGCCGCAGGGGAATGGTGCCGATGACCACCAGCAGCTGGTCGATCTTGCGACGCAGATAGTCGATGGCTTGGCCGTGATCTTCTTTCAGGGCGTGGTTTTCGGCAATGAGGGTAAAAAGGAGTTCGGCGAGCGGCGCAAGCTCGGCCGCCCCGGAAAACGAGGGAGGCGGAGAGTCGGGATTAGCAAGAAAGGTGCGGGCTGTATGGAGCAGGTCATCCATGATCATGGCGCCACACCTTCGGGAGAAATGATGCCGATACAGATTTCGTAGAAGCGCTCTTTTTTTAGCACTCTGCTCGAATAGCCCATGTTGCGGGCCGTGGTTGGGATGGTGGTGATTGCCTCCCGATTGTCGGTTGTGATGCAGAGTATGGCCGAACCTTTTTGCAAGGCAATGCGGTTTTTGTTCATGCTGTCCATGGCCACCAGCAGGCAGGCCGGACACACCTGACCCCGCATGTCGATGGCAATGATATGCTGCTGCTGTTTTTCGCTCATGGCGCGCTCATGGAGGAAAGGGGTCGCTGGAAAAGGACACGGGCGAGAATCGTGGTGCCGAGCCAGCAGCCGGGCAGGAGCCCGGCCAGAAAAAGGAGGCTCTGCAGGGCGAGGATGGGCAATCCGCCCATCAGATGCCAGATGTTGCAGCCGGAGGCCATGCGGGAGGCCAGCCCGAGCAGCAGGCCTCCAGCCAGGACCATGGCGTATTGGCGGCCCGGCAGCCGGGTGCGGAGGGTGAGTTCGCGGAGATGCAGTGCCGACAGCAGACTGCCGAGGACGATGCCGGCAATGATGGGAAACTGGATGGCCCAGATGGTGTCGAGATCCGGACCGCCGCTGCCAGCAAGGTGCGCCCCGCTGTCCGGATGGATGATATCGAGGGATCGGACGGAAAAATAGGCGGTGTGACTGACATGATCGGGCGCGATGAGATGCTCGATCATGGCGGCCATTTTGGCATAGGTCGTGGTCACCCCGATGGGCATGCCGTTCAGCAGATAGGAGAGCAGACTGATGCCAGCCAGGACCAGGGCGGTCTGCCCGGGTTGGATATAGCCGACTGCGGCGGAAGGGCGGCGCCACAGGTTGCGACGGCGCCAGTGGAGAAAGAGGAGAATGGCCGGCACCGTGATCAGGGCGATGAGAAGGGTGGGCGAGAGACCAAGCAGTTGCGGCAGGGTAATGGCATCACGGCTAAGGAGCGCGTTTTTGGCCAGGCGGGACCACCAGGGGTGCACTTCGGCGTAGAGGGCGCTGCCAGCCAGGATGCCGATCAGCGCCACCAGACTCAGGACGTTGCCGGCGCCGATTCGGTAGAGGGTGCCGACGACGCACCCCCCTGCCAGCACTATGCCGATACCAAAGTGAAATCC
>CAZUZJ010000204.1:0-3826 GCA_964624225.1 uncultured Desulfobulbia bacterium
GCCCGCCATGGTTTGCGGGTTTTTACGAGACCATCAATGATTTGAAAAGGTATGACCAGGAAAACGGGGGACGGTTTCAGGTACTGCTCCCCTCTCCCCTCTTTTCCTCCTGCTGCCGCATCAAGTTCCGGACGACTCCGGCCGGGAGATAATGATTGCCCTGGACATAAATGAGACTTTCCTGGAAGGATTTACGCTCCTCAGCCAGTTCTCTGACCGCCGTCTCAAGGGAAATTTTCAGTTCGTCGTTTTCCCGGACCAGGGCCGCCACCTGTTCTTCCTTATCGTGCAGCCGCGATTCGAGTCCGGGAATGACTTTCACCTTTTCCTCGGTTTCCTGACGTAATTTTTTCTCAAGCTGCAATTCATCCCAGTAGCGTTTTCCCTCGTCGCGGATGCTTTCCATCTTCGCCTTGAGATCGCGGATCTGGTTATTGAGGGCATTGATCTGCTCTTCAAAACCATTTTTTGTCTGCTCGCTTTCCTGCTTTTCCTTGTTGCGCAGAAAATAAGCCGTGCCGCCGCTGCCCGCGGCGACCCCCAGTACGAGAAAGAGGAACCAGATAAAGAAATCCATAATTCACACGTAATCAGCTCAGGAAGCCGACCTGCTCCCACAGTTCAGGGGGGACTTCCGTTGCCATTTTCAGAGCTCCGGCGCTGCCGATAAAATCGGAGTCATGTACGCAGGTGACCCGCACCTCACCGTAGCCTTGCAGTTGAGCGGCGAGAAAGTGGTCAAGTCCCTTTATTTGGGAACCGCCACCGGCAAGATAGATATTGCGCAGGGTTTCCGGCTGATCCTCCGGATCAAATCCTTTGATGATGGTTTCCAGGTGTTCAACGATGTCGGGCACGATACTTTCACAGACCAGACGCAGATCGTCGGTGATGTCGATTTCGTAGGGCTTACCGCCGAACCGCATGGTCACCATCACCGGTTTTTCCGCCTGGCCGACAAATCCATGTTCTTCCTTGATGCGCCGCAAAAAATTCCGGGTGACCTGGGCCTCGGGATAATGCTGACGGATGGCGGACTCGAATCGTTCGTCGGTGTAATTCCCGGCCTTGAGCAGGGTGACCTGATCTTCGGGAGAGGGGATAGTTCCCTTCATGCCGCAGATATCCACGGTGCCGGCGCCGATATCAATGATGATCGAGTTGGAGAGCTTGTCAAGGTAATAGGCGACCATGAACGGTTCGGAGACGACAACAGTCCGACTCAGCAGATCGCCGGCAAGCTGCAGGAGCAGCTCCCTGTTCATCACCGAGGCCCGGGCCGGAACGCCGATGACACCGCAGGCCGCCTCAGTGCTCCCCTGCTTGGCCTGGTCGATGACATGCTTGAGCAATTCATAGGCGGCGTTGTAATCACTCTTGCTCGCTTCGCGAATCACCCCGTCTTCGAGGGGCCGATAGAGGGTCAGGGCAGAATGATATTTGAGGGCCTCATCGCCGAAAACCTGATTTTTGCCCACCAGTTTGAGGCTGACGACATCGCGGGGGTAACCGACGATGGAACGGGTAATCTGCCGGAAGCCGGTACTGGTCATGACCGCGGTGCGTGACGTGCCGAGGTCGATCCCGACAAGAAGGGGGCTGGCATTGCGGGTTGAGGGGTCCACATTGTCCTCGTCAGTTCAGGAAGGGGAGAAAAAAGCCTCCGTGGTTCATGGGAACGCGCGGGAAATAAAGGCCGTCAACTCATATTGTAAAGTAGTCTACATACAATGGCGGCCAAAATGATGTCAAGATAAATAACGGCATGCAGCCACCATCTCCGGCAAAAGGTTCGCAACGTACTATTTATGGTCAACATACTGACATTACAGAAACAATTTTTCTCTCCGGTAGATCAAGGGGTCATCGGCCCGGCCTGTTCCGCGTCGTTCTGCCCCGTGGCGGTCGCTGTTCCGATTTCATAACCTTTTCCAGAATGTTGCGCTGGCGCTGCCGTTCGCCGGCACTCCGGGGCACATGGATGGGATCAAGGGTATCGCGATCGAGCCCACTGACATACATGGCAGTGGAGATGGTGCCCGGTGTTGGGGTGAAATCCTGAAACTGGCGAACGACAAGACCGAGACGGGCCAGGTCCTCGGCCATTTGTGCCATGTCGGCAACGGAACAACCGGGATGGGAAGAGATAAGATAGGGGGTCAGCACCACCCTGCTGCCAGTCTCTTGCCCGATATTTCGACACATTTCGACAAAGGCCGGCAGCACATTGCTCTTCTGTTTGTGCATCAGTCGCAAGACATGGGGCACGGTGTGTTCCGGGGCGATTTTCATGGCGCCGGGGGTATGCCGGGTGAGCAGCTGCCGCAACAGGCGGGGAGTCTGGAGCAGCAGCTCCATCCGCAGACCCGAGGAGACAAAGACATGCTTGACCCCGGCGATACGCGCGGCCTGGTCAAGCAAGGTGAGCAGCGGCTTCTCGTCAACGACGAGATGGCGGCAGCCGCCATCGACAAGACAGTCATGGCGCCGGCAAGCGGTGCTGCGGCAGCCGAGCCCGTAGAGGTTGGCGGTGGGGCCACCAAGATCGGTTATCGTACCGTGAAAATCGTCCATCGCGGTGATCCTCTTTATCTCAGTGAGCACCGAATCGGCACTGCGGGAGGTGATCACCGGGCCCTGATGCCGGGCAATGGCACAGAAGGAGCAGTTCCCGAAACAGCCGCGGACGATGGTGACGGAATGGCGGATCATCCGATAGGCCGGCACGTCCCCAGCATCAGGATGGGGCTTGCGGACAAAGGGGAGAGACGAGAGAGTATCGAGTTCCTCGCTGGTCAGCGGAGCGGCGGGCGGCTGCTGCACCACCCAGAGGCCTTGCTGTTGCTGCGCAAGTACCGTGGGAGCGAGGGCGCGGGCATGGGCATCGATAACGCGCTCGGCCTGGAGAAAAAGCCGCATATCCTCCATGATGGCGGCAAATGATGGCAGAATGACCGGATCTGTCGTTGCCAAGCGGGCGAATTCAGCCTCGGTCAGGCGGCGGCAGGTGCCGGCAATGCCGGCAAGATCACGACCATGGGCCAGTCTGGCCGCCACCTCCAGCACCGCCCGTTCCCCCATGCCGTAAACCAGGAGATCGGCCTTGGCGTCGGTCAGCACCGAGGCGCGCAACTTGTTCTGCTGATAGTCGTAGTGGACGAAACGGCGCAGGGAGGCCTCGATGCCGCCCAGGATGATCGGCACCCCGGCATAGGCGCTGCGGGCGAGGTTCGCGTAGCGGATGGTCGCCCGATCCGGGCGCCGCCGTTCGTTTTTGCTGCGGGAATTCCCGAAATAGGGGTTGCCGGCCGGGGAGTAGTGATCCTCGTCCCGCACCTTGCCGTTGCCGGAATAATTGGCGACAATGGAATCGAGGTTGCCGGCGCTAATGCCCCAGAAAAGCCGGGGCGGACCAAACTGCCGGAAATCCTCATGGCTGTCATGGCGCGGCTGGGCCAGCACCGCCACCCGGTAACCGTTGGCGGCAAGCAGGCGACCGATCAGGGCCACGCCGAAGGCCGGATGATCGACATAGGCATCGCCCGTCACCAGAATGATATCGGGCCGATCCCAGCCCAGGGCCGCCATCTCCGCGGCCGACGCCGGCAGGAAGCGCCCTTCCTCTTTCATGTCATCTGCATTGCTTATGAAATTCATCTCATGTATATTACTTCGTCTCGGTATGGATGAACAGAGCAACTTCCTTTTTTTATCTCAGCACCTCCGCTGGGCACTGGTGTCGCCCACCGGAGGTGCCGGCATGACGGCCATGAACAACAACGCACATGAAGACAAACCGGTAATTGAGTACCCCTGTCGCTGTCTC
>CAZUZJ010000204.1:3915-5062 GCA_964624225.1 uncultured Desulfobulbia bacterium
ATAAAATCATCGGTTCCGAGGCCCGGGAGATCGAGGTCGCGGTTCAGCAGATCATGGGGGAGACGGAACACACCCTTGACCTTTCCAATACCAGCCGCACCGGCAGGTATGTTTCCTTCAACCTCGAGGTGACGGTGGCCTCCGAAGAGGCGAGAAACTTTTACTTCGCCGCCCTCCGCCACCACGCCTCCATTACAATGGTTTTGTAAGGACATGAATCCCCTCGATATTGTCCAGCGGACCCCGAAAACGAACTGTGGCCAGTGCGGCTATCCCACCTGTCTCGCCTTTGCCGCCAACGTGGCGCGCAGCGGCGAAGATTCGCGCAAATGCCCCTTTCTCCGCCGCGACGGCCTCGTTCTGGAGAAGCGGCCCGGCGCCGGGCTCGACAAACTCGGCAAGCAGCATGATCTCGAACTGGTCCGGCGGCTGCGGGGGCAAATCGTTGATCTCGACCTGGCCACCATCGCCCCGGCCCTCGGCATTCATCCTCCTTCCGCGGAGAACGACGGCCGTCTTGCCTTTTCCTATCTCGGGCATCAGGTACTGCTGGATCACAGGACGCTCCTGATCGACGGTCGCGAACCGGAAGACCCGCGGGATCAGATTCTCCTCTACAATTACATCCGTTCCGGCGGCGGTGCCGCCCCCACCGGAGAGTGGATCGGCCTGGAAAGCCTGCCCAATTCCATCTCCAAGGTGAAAACCCTGGCCCGTTACTGTGAGGAGCCGCTGGCCCGGCTCTTTGCCGGTCAGCCCAAAGCGAAAATCATCGCCGCCTGCCGCTCTGTCGGCGCCGCCCCCCTGTCCTCGGCGACAACGGACCTGGCCCTTCTCGTCCCGGTACTGCCCCGGCTGCCCCAGCAGCTTCTTTTCTGGGACGAGGAAAAAGAAGACGCCTTTCCGGCCAGGGTCAAGATTCTCTACGATGCCGGGGTGCTGGATTACCTCGATCTCGAATCCCTGGTCTTTTCCTCCGAACGGCTGGCGGAAAAAATCATCCGACTTTTTACCACGACACCATGACCATCCCGGTTCCGGACAATAAACCGCTGGCCGAACGCATGCGGCCCCAGCAGCTCAGCGAATTCGCCGGGCAGGAACATTTGCTCGGCGAAGGAAAGATGCTGTGGCGCCTGCTTGAGGA
>CAZUZJ010000205.1:0-5040 GCA_964624225.1 uncultured Desulfobulbia bacterium
GACCGGCGACAGCTGTGGATTGGGCAGGGCCTCATAGTAGTTGAAGGAGACCGGGTGATCGTTGGCGATGTCGGTGCCGAGATTGCTGCGCCGGGCGGTGAGCTCCATGTTCATCTGAATGCCGTCCGCCGGCTCCAGGACATTGCCGAGGGCGATGGTGCCGTCGTGACAGCTGAGGCAGAGCCGGGTCGGGCCGGAGGGCTGGCCGGGCGAGGAGCTTAAGGTGCTGCTCTGGTAGAGGGTGTAGTTTGTCGGCTGGAGATTGCGGTTCCACAGCGGGGTATAGGGGGTGGCATTGTGAGGGGTGTGACAGAAAATACAGATACGGTCCTCGGTCAGCGCCCGTATTTCCCCCGGCCCGCTGATGGAGAGATTGTGCTTGGAGTTGACGATGCTCATTGCCCCGCTTGCCGTCCCTGCCAGACAGACATGGCACAGCAGCGCCAATGCACTGAAGCGTTGTATCATAGCATACCTCATTGGGCAGTCCCGGTCAGCAGTTCAAAGATTTGAATGCGCTGGTTATATGTGTCACAGACATAAAGCTGGCCGCTCGGAATATCGATGAAAAGTCCGGAAGGCATCCAGAACTGGCCAGGGCCGTTTCCCTGGGAGCCGATGGCGAGAAGATACACGCCCTGGCGGTCAAAGATCTGCACGTTATCGAACAGGGTTTCGGCGATATAGATGTAACCGGCGCCATCACCGGCGATGCCCTTTGGATTGGCAAAATCCCCGGAACCATTCCCGTGGCGACCGAAGGCGCTCCAGATGTTGTTGTCAGGGTTGTATAGCTGGGCGCGGAAATTCATCGAGTCAGTGACGAAGAGCATGCCCTGCTGGTCGGCGGCAAGATGGACAGGGAAATTGAGCTGGCCGGTTGCTTCGCCACGGCTGCCGATGGCGGTGATGAACTCGCCCATCCGACTGAAGACGAGGATGCGGTGCGCCAGGGTCTCGGCAACATAGAGCCGCTTGTCGCGTGGGTTGAAGGTGATGCCGGTGGGCCGCTGCAGGGGGACGCTGGTCACCGAAGCGATGGTGCGGAGGTGGTTGCCCGCCGCATCGTAAAGGATGATTGCGTTGAGCTGCGAATCGGTGACATAGAGATTGGCGGCATCGTCAAAGGCGACTGCCACCGGCGAGGCGAGGCGCTCCTGTTTGCCGGCCAGCACGATCATTGTGTATGATTTGCGGGCCGGGACATACAGATGAACTCCTTGGCGGCCCTGGTCGGCAATGGCCATGACCCCGTCCGGGCCGATGGCCACGGCAACGGGCCGCTGAATTTTCCCGCCCAGGCTCTTGCCGGTAATGAGGGTGGCAAGGGATTGTCCCTCCTGGGTAAATTCTCTGATTGCGCCGGCATAGCGGACTTTGCAGTCAGCTCCGGGAGGCCAGCAGATCTCTTCCCCCGTCAGGGTGACCGGTCGCCATGTGGCAGGGGCGCAGCCGCCAAGCAGCGCCGTGCCCAGATAGACGGTGAGAAGCAGGAGAAGGTGGCGTGTCGGTGTTCTCATGGTTTCGGTTTACCGTTGTCCAGTCATTTATGATGGCGTCACAAAAAGTCCTTTTTTGCCACACAGAGTACAGAGAGCACAGAGAAAACTTTTTAGATTACGACTAGTTACTTCTTGGCGCTCTGTGATCTCGGTGGTTGATTTTCTGTTTTCCGGGACCATCAGTTTTTCTCATCCTGCAACATTTCATGGACAATGGTGATCTTGGCCTCCTTCAGCAGATTTTCCCGCCACGCGGCCATCTTTTCGCGGCGTTTGGTCTTGGTCAGCTGGTCCATGATGGTCGATTTCGCCTGGGCCTCCGGCATTTCTACGGCCGGCTGATAGTGATCGAAGCTGATGAGATGGAGGGTGCCGTCCACCACCAGCGGTTCGGAAAGAGTGCCAGGCTGCATTTTTTTTGCCGCCTCATATAGTCCCGGCCTGTTTGTCGGTGAAACACTGACCCCTTTTTCGACGATAAAACCGTCGGGGCTGAGCAGGGCGGGATTGTTGTTGTGTTCTTTCCTGATTTTTTGGGCGAGTTCCTTGACCCGCGCCGTGGCGGCCGGGTCCTTGGGATCGAGGAAGAAGATGACATCGGTGACCACCACCTGTTCCGGCGCCGAAAATTGCTCCTTGTTCTCCTGGTAGATTGTATCCACCTCGTTGTCGCTGATTGTTATCGCATCGTAGACATCTTGTCTGATCGCCCCTTTGATCACCAGATAGCGACTGATCTCCTTTGTAACATCGGCAATGGTTTTTCCCTGTTCTGCCAGGGATTTCTCCAGGGTCTCCCGACTTCCGGCGGCGCTGATGCGGGCCTCAAGCTGCTTGTCGACGATGGCCGGATCGGCGCTGATGCCGAGCTCCATGCCGCGCTGAAAGGCAAGTTCCTCCAGGGCCAGCTCCTGGAGGGCGTCATAGCGCAGTTTGCGGCTCAATTCGGCCGACATCTCCCGGCCGCCATAGCCTCCCTGGTTCATCAGAGCCATGATGGACTGCATCAGTTCGCCCATCGTGATCGTGCGGTCGTTGATTGTGGCGACGATGAGGTCGGTATTGCCCTGATGGCCCATCATGGTCGAAGTGAGCGTCTCCGTTCCGTCGGTCGCGGGGGCTGAACCCATGCCTTTGAAAGCCGGGGCCGGAACGGCAATCAGCAGACCGGCGCTGAGCAGGGTGGTGGCAAGCAGTGTCTTGGGAATGTGCAGTTTCATGGACTGTCCTTTTTGGCTATCGATTGATTTATGTCGAGTGTTTGTATTTTTAGAGGATTTTCCGTTTTATGGTGAACCGCACCATGGTGTAGGAGCGGGTACTGTTGCTGTCGGCAAGGGCGGAATCAGAGGTGGTGTAGGACGCCGAGATGTCGAAATCGAGCTTGCCGACATGCCAGACCAGGGTGGAGAAGAAGGAGAGAATGGTCGATTCTCCCACCCCCTGATACAGGGTATAGTTGCCGCTGAGTGAGGCATTGAGGTTTTTTTCCGGCAGCACGGTCTGCACCTGGGCCTGGGCAGTATAGAACTGCTCGGAGAGGGTGATGTCCGCTTCGTTGCCGACAAGATCAAACTGGGTTGTCTGCACATCTTCGAAGGAAAGGGAAAGAAAGCCGGTGGTCGTCGTGGTGATGTCGCGACTGTAGCCGACAGAGGTGGTCAGTCGATCCTCGTCGGTGGTGGTCGAACGAAGCCAGCTCTGGGTAACATCGCCCCGGAAAGGTGAACGGGTGAAACCGAGGCCGATGCTGTGCGATTTTGAATGGGCCGGCTCGCCGGGATAGACGCCGTCCAGCACGGTCTGGTCATGCTGGATATAGGTGTAATGGGGGCTGATCAGATTGTTGAAGAGGGGCAGTTGCAGGGACGATCCCCAGCTTTTGTTCTCCAGTTCGTAGTCAGCGGCCACAAAGGAATAGTCGGCCCGGTAGCGATAGTCCCAGATGTCGCCGCTCGGATCTTCAAGTTCGTCGAGGGCGGCAGGCAGGATGGTCACCCGGTAATAGAGGCCGATCCAGTCAAGACGGTAGCCGATGCCTTCGGTCAGGGGAATCTGCCGGTCGTTGTCCTTGTGGTCGATGATGAAAACCTCGATCGTCTCGCGGTTAATGGTCTGCGGCTGATAGGTGATGGTAAAGAACTGGCGGGTGGCGTCAATGGTGTGTATTTCGAACAGGGTGGTCGGGGCGCCCTGGTTGTCCGTGTAGGAAAGTCCGTTCCAGACCCCGGTCAGCAGCGTTCCCCAGGGAATGTTCTTGGCATAGTCAACAGTAAGCCGGTAATCCTGCTGGTTGGTTTCGCCGCCGGTGGCGTCGGTGTTCTGATAACCGGCGGAAAAGGAGGAGGACAGACTTTTGAAGAGCCGGTGGTGGAGGCGCCATGCGTAGCGATCCGACTCGGTGGCGGTGACGGTGTCGAGTCGGGCGCGGCGGGAACGGGAGCTGCGGTCGCTGCGGTCGTAGGAGAGGGTCGAGTCAAAATTGTGGGGCAAATCGATCTGCAGTTCGGAGTAGAGTTGCTCCTGTTCGGTCAGAAAGGTTCGTTTCGTCTGGTCGGCGAAGAGTTCGTTGTCATCCTCCTCGTCCCTGGTCCAGCGGCTGGTAAAGCGCATCGAGTCGAAATATTTGATCAGGCCGAGGTTGTACTGGTCATGGACGGTGTCACTCAGGCCGCCGTAGCGGGAGCTGGTGGTATGACCGTAGGTGCCGTTGACGCTCAGATCGCTCAGGTAATAGCTGAGAGTGTAGAGCATGGTTTCATGTTCGGACTCGGAGCCGGTGGTCGCCTCTCGATTGGTATAGGTCAAGGCGGTGGACCAGGGCCGTTTGTCGTAGAGGGCGCGGGCGCCGTGTTCGTAATAGGTGGTGGCGCCGCTGCCGCCGGCATTGCCCGAGGTCATCGGCGTGGTCCGCTGAAAATAGAGTTCAAGGTTGTAGGGGTGGGTCGGCAGGATCTTGAAACGTTGCTTGAACTGGGTGGCATTGCCGTCGTAATAGCTGTACGTTTCGCCGTTGTTGTCAATCCGTTCCTGCTGGAGGCCAAGGCCGATGGCTGTCTCCATGGTGACGAACAGCGGGCTGTAGATATAGCCGTACCCTTTGGTGGAAAATCCTTCCTGCATGAGAAAATCCCGGGCGTTTCTGTTGACGTCGCCGCTGATCCGGTCCTCTTCGTAAATTCCCTTTACCCCGAAATCGGCGAGAAAATCGACGTATTTCGGGATGAACTCCCGGGCCGCGGCCTGGGCGCGGCCGGCGGGCAGCAGGAAAAAGATCAGCAACACCGCGGAATACAACGGTGCTCGCGTCTGGCCGGCGGTGCGGAAGGCTCGTCGCTGCATGAAAAGAGCTGGGCCTACTTGCCTTGTTCCTGCCAGGTTTTCAGTTTTTCCTGGGCCTTTTCGATCAGCTCCTCTTCGCTCGGGTAGGTTCGTCCCTTTTCCGTGCCAAAGGCGTAGACATTGACCAGCCGTTCCCCGAACTGGCTGGTGACGAAGATCAGGGATTCGATCTCGAAGTTCGGGTCCGCGTAGGAGC
>CAZUZJ010000206.1:0-5030 GCA_964624225.1 uncultured Desulfobulbia bacterium
CCGAGCGCGTAAAAGACTATGGATCTGTTCTGTTTTTTCATCTGGTTTCCCCGCTCCGGACAGCGTGTCGATCACATCCCTTTGACGGTGATGGTAGATGCCTGGCGACCGCCGAACAGGGCGAGCAGTTCTCTGGTCAGGGGCATGGTATAACGCCAGGATGACTCAACCAGTCCGCTGTGGAGACTGACCAGCCGACCCTGAATGATCAGGGTTTTCCGGGTGTTGGAATAGGTCGAGACCACCACATAATCGATTTCCGGGTTGATGTTGGCCAGTTCCCCAATATCACGGGTCAGGATAAATTCACCGGTCTGTGCGAGAATGTTGATCTCCCGCCCCAGGCGCAGTTCGGTCACCTTGAGGCCGCGATCAGCCAGATCGGTGAGGAGAAATTCACCCATCACCCGGCCGAATTCCGTTTCCCGTTTCAGATCGGAAAGGGGCACCGCTGCCACCACCGCCACCCGGGCAGTGTAGTTTTTTTCACCATCCTCTTTCAGCTCATAATAGACCTTGCCCGCCACCTCCCGGGAAATATCGGAAAGCTGGCCCTCTGTCCCCTGGGAGCGGGACTGCTCCGGCATATACTGGTAGAAGGGATAGCGGGGAGATCCTGCCCCTCCGCCCGCGTAACCTCTTTCCTCACCCCAATGGAGATAGGCCCCCGGGTAGGTTCGATTCACGGTTGGTGAGACCGGAGCTTGCTCGCCGGCATCGGAAACATCCGCCGCCGCTCCCGCTTTCCCGATGCTGAAGCTGCCGAACACCAGCAGCAGAACGGCGCCGCAGGCAGCGATTTTCCCTCGCAGATCTTTCATCTCTTCCCTCCTGGCCGGCTCAGCGTTTTGCCTGTTTGTCATTGTTTCATCTTCCCATTTACAGCTCAAGCCTTTTCATGTACATCACCTCTTCCGGACCCTTGCGGGCAGATGCCGTATCCCGCAGCAGCAGATTGTTCAACCCGTTGCGGGGGAGAATAACGGTGCCGCTGGAAAGCAAAAGGGCCCTTCTGTTGTCGATGATTTCGGCGTTGATGATGATCTCCTGCTCACCCACCAGATAGGTGCCGGTCAGCACGGCGGCCGCCGCATGGGAAGGGGCGATCTCCTCCGGATCACGGGACAGGCCGAATTCTCCCCGTTTCTCCTGAACCATAACGCTCAGGGTTTTGCGCATGTCGATCACTGGAAAGAAACGGCGCTGAAACTCGTTCATCAGCTGCACCGCCACATACCGACCGAGCGCCGAGGTGCGGGTGAGCTTGTTGATATCGACAAAAGTGCAGACGAGCAGGCCGTCGGCCAGCACCCCATCGACCGGATCATCATCCTCGACCAGGTTGGCCTGCAGTTCCGCGGCCAGTTCGGCCAGACGCCGTTTCAGCTCCGCCCCCTCTCCCGCCCCGGCCCCATCCGGCACCGGGACAACGGTCGATTTCCGGTAAGACGGCGGGGCGTCGTATCCGCCTTCATGAGCCGGAACGCGGCCCGGAAAAAGTGCTGCATAAAGCAGCATCAGGGCACAAACAAGTGCTGGAACAGGTCGCATGGTTTTACCCTTTTGTCGAATGGTTTCCTGCCTGGCAGAATATTTCTTATCCGTACCTGAAACCATCGGTTTCCCGGACAATTTTCTTGAATAAATAATGCCGCTGCCGCGAAAAAAACCGCTGCGCAACCGACCCAGATGCGTGCTGAAACGTCAAAGGGCTGGAAAAACGGGACATTTCCTGGTACTGGTGGACGAAGTGCTGCTGCCGGCCTGCCCGGCCTCTGTCATTATTTTACCTCCACCACCACTGCCCATGACCATGCTGGCAATCTATCTGGAAGAAGAAGCCTTTCTCATCGAGGATTCAGGAGAAATGCCCGAAGTGGCGCTGCACGGTTCCCTTTATTTTCTCTGCCGGGATCCGGACGGTCCCGGTCTCACCCTGGACGATGAGGATCTGCTGCCGCTCAAACAGGCGGTCATCAATCGCTATCAGACCATTATTCTACGGGATCTAATCCCGGAAAACCGGACCAAACGGATCTACCGCGGCCTGCAGCGCAGTGCCGTCAACTGGTGGCGGATGAAACAGTTTGCCGAGCGGGAAGAGCTTGACATCAGCGGGGTCCGGCACAAGGTGGCTGCGGCCCTGTGTTTGTTTCTGGCTGATGAATGCAATCGAGTCACTGCAGAGGGGGCGGTTTCCTGCATCAACTGCACCGCGCAAACCCTGGCGACATTTGCCCGCGATCTGGGCATCGCCGACCATGAGCTGGCGGCTGACTGGGAAAAACTCTGCGGCAAGGACTGACCGGCAAGGCGATCGCGCCTTGCCGGTCAGAAAGAAACGGTGCAGAAAACTTACTCGGAATACTGGATGGTAATGAGCACCGTCCGGTTCAGGGCCCGGCCTTCCGGCAGGGTGTTGTCATAGGGAGGGGTATTGGGGCCAACCCCTTCATGGGTGATCTGTGGTCCGACCGCCAGACCGGTCTCGATCATCGAGCCGTAGACAGCACCGGCCCGGCGGCGGGACAGTTCCAGATTGTACTCCTCGGTGCCGATGATATCCGTGTGCCCGGTAATCTGCATGGTGGGCGAGACCAGGGAGGCCATGCGGCTGATGACCCGGTTGACGATAATGCGGTTGCGGTCCTTGACATCGGCCCGGTCGTATTCGAATAGGATCAGCCCGTATTTTTCGATGACCTTGGATTCGAGCTTCTGGGCGATCCGCTCCTGCCGCCGGAGAAAGTTGACGGTGATTGGCGCAGTGGTCTCGAACAGGAAGGTGTTGTCCTCCACATCGGTGCCGCTGACCTCGGCGCTGATCCGGCCGAGGGGGGCGATTGTGCGGATACCGCCAAGGGCGTCGATATCAAAGACAAACTCGGACGGCGGCTGACCGGTCCCCTGGCGGCTCAGGAGCGTCTCGTCGCCGCCCTTGACCCGAAGCTCCCAGCGGGCGATGGCCGTTTCCGCGCTGATGGCCGGCCTGATTTTGATCTCTTTGGTGTCGCATGCCTCTTCCATGTAAGTGCTGTTGATCGTGTCGAGGATGGCGGGATGCTCGGAATAGATCTCCACCCGCTGATTTTCCTCCCTGCCCTCCTGAATACGGCTGGTACTCGGCACTTCGGGCAGATTGCGGGCGGCAACCTCCATCCGGACCGGGTCGATCCCCCAGACATAGCGGAAATAGGCAGCGACCGCGTCCGCCCGGCTCCTGGAGAGGGCGCTCTGTCCTTTTTCCACGCCGGTATTGGAGTTGCAGCCGACAATACGAATACGGGCGTCCGGCTGCTGCTGCAGCCGTTTGCCGATAACATTGAGGATCTGGTAATATTTCTCCATGGTACCGGTCAGCTTGCCCTCGGCAAAATCCTGGGTTTCCGCCGGACGGGTGAAGGTGATATAGCGGGAGGGAATCTCGCTCTTGCCCGTATCGAAATAGATGTAATTGAGCAGGGGCGAGCTGTCCACCATGGTCACCTCTTCGATGTTGACCACCCCGGGCTGGGCGGTAAGGGTGCCGGTGGGCGGGTTACGGAAACGATAGGTCACCGCATAGCGATGAAAAATAGTGGTGGAAAATTCTTTGAAAATGGGGAGAAAATCCTCGGCGGACTGGGCCTTGCGGATCTTGCCGCCGGTACCTTCGGCAAAGGAGCGGAGAAAGGGGTCAAGACCGGGGCGATCCATATAATCCACCGCATAGGTGACGAAGTTCGACACCCCTTTGGCGGCAAATTGCAACTCCTGGGCCTTGACGATGCTGTTGATATCCTCGCCGTCTGAAAAGACTACCATGAACTTCTGGCTCTTTGCCGGCATGGTGCGGATGATTTCCATGCCCTTCAGCATGGCGTCATAGAGATAGGTGCCGTCGGTGGGATCGGCATAGGCGGAGCGGAGGGTCAGGCCGAGCAGGTTCGGGTCGGAGCCCTGGGTGGTGCTGGAGGAAACCCTTTCCCGGCCGCTGCGCGGGTCAACAAAGGTGACGATGTGCACATCGTCGATGGGCCGGACCAGGGAGAGAAACTCATCAAGGGCGGCGAGAACCGGATCAACCGCCTTCCGCATTTTCATGGAATAGGAATTGTCCACCACCAGCACGAGATTGAGGCCGATATCCCGTTGCTCCGGCACATCTTCCACCGAGAGAATTTCCGCCTTTTTCGGGCCGCGGCTGATTTGAAAATCCTCCTTCTGCAACCCCATGACGGCCTCTCCCTCTTCATCGAGGACGGAAACCAGCACCTTGCCTTCATGAAACATCTGAAAACTGAGTTTCGCCTTCTGGCCCGGTGTCTCGACCCGGAGGTCGTCGGCAGCAAACGCCGTCACGATCCAGGAAAAAGAAACCAGCAGCAGAAAAAGCTGAAAGGCTGTTTTTTTCATACTGTCCCTCCTTCGTCTGTTCATCATATCACCCGCTTTCCGGAAAAATTCGACCAATCCTCTTCTGTCCTTCCCCCTGAAAGGAATATCCCAAACATCTGACTTTTTCAACTGCAATTATGGTCAATCCTGGCGACCGGGCAATAACGGGTTGCGAATTTTATCAATCAGGGCGGTGGTGGAAAAATCCCCGACCAGCTCGATGGTTTTCACCTCGCCACCGGCAGCCATCACCTCGCGGGCACCGACGATTTTTTCCACCGGCCAGTCGGCGCCCTTGACCAGCACATCGGGCAACAGGGCGGTAATAAGGGCAAGGGGTGTTTCGTCGGAAAAGACGACGACATGATCGACGCACCCCAAAGCGGCCAGCAGACGCGCCCGGCTTGTTTCGCTGTTGACCGGGCGTTCCGGGCCTTTTATCATACTGATTGAGCTGTCGCTGTTCATCCCCACCACCAGATAATCGCCCTGGCGACGGGCCGCCTCCAGATAGGTGACATGCCCCTCGTGGAGAATATCAAAGCAGCCGTTGGTAAAGACCATCCGTCGGCCGCCGCGGCGATACCCATCCACCCTGTCAAGCAGGTCGGCCAGCGTGCAGATCTTGTCACAATCGTGGAAGCGGTAAGGGG
>CAZUZJ010000207.1:0-5019 GCA_964624225.1 uncultured Desulfobulbia bacterium
CGGCGGACGCGGCGGTGGAGGGTCGGGCCAGGAGCAGACTGATCTGCTCGCCGAACTGGCGGGAGATGGTGTCGATTTTTTCCGGGTCAATGCCGGCAAGCTGGTCGGCAAGGGGGCGGTGCAGAAAGTTCTCCGCCCGCTGCCGGAGAATCCGCGCCGTTTCCCGGCGGATGGTTTCGTCCGCCAGCCAGCCGCTGATCTCGCCGCCCTTGTCCGCCAGATACTGCTCGACCTTTCTGCGAATGGTCTCTTCACTGATGAAGCTTGCCATCATGGCGGCAAGGGGGCCAAGGGAGGCGGTGAATCCGGACACGGCGCGGCAAATGGTGTCACCGATTTTTTCCCGCATGACCGGTTCGTCCAGCATGGCGGCGACTCTGGCGAGCAGGGCCGGGGTTTCCTCCTCCAGTCGGTCAAGGAAGAGGCTGGTGATTTCGGACGGGATGATGTCATGCAGGGAGCGGCCCTCGCGCAGGGTAAGATGGATTCTTGCCCGGATGGTGGCGGCGATCCATTCCCTGGTGTCAGGGCTGGCCAGCAGTTCATGCACCGTCTGTTCGAGGAAGCGGTAAAAATGGTCCTGGTTGTCGCGGGGGAAGAGGGCGCTGAAGGTCTTGTCGATGATGGCGTCGAGCTGGCTGGTGGCGGCCCGGTCGATGATGCGGGCAAAGTCCGGGCTGTCCAGATAGCTGTGCATGGAGGTGATGAAGCGCAGCCGGATGATCTTCACCCCGGCCTTGAAGTAAGAGTGAAACCGCGCCGGGATGATGGTGGCGATTGGCCCGAGATCCTTGTGGAGCAGGGTGGCGACCCGTTCGTTGATGAGTTCGTGCAGTTTTTGCCGGAATTGTTCGCCGGCAATGGCCCGGCTCACGTCCTGACCGGTGAGGAGATGATCACCCACCATCTCGCCGATGTTGCGGGCCAGCTCGTGTCGTTTCGCCGGGATGACGCCCGGGGTCATCGGCAGACGGATGCCGAGGATTTTCCACGGCCGCAGAGGCCGGAAAAGCATTTTGATGGCAACATAGTTGGTGGTATAGCCGATGATGGCTCCGAGCAGAGGAGGGGCGGCAAGGTGCAGCAGGGTTGGCATGGCGGGTCGGTTGGTCTAATTGGTCTAAGTGGTCTAAGTGGTCTGGTTGGTCTGGTTGGTCTGGTTGGTCCTGTTGGTCTGGCTGATTAGACCAATCAGACCAACAGGACTAATGAGACTAATCAGACCAATTTCCCCAGCACCTCGTCGACGGCCAGGGCCTGTTTCATGGAGGCGCGCAGGAAGTCGTCACTGAGGTAGTTTCTGTTGTTTTCGATAAAGGCGCAAAGCTCGTTGATCTTGCCCTGCTCCGACATGTCAATGAGTTGTAGCAGGTTTTCGGCAAAGCTTCTGACGATTTTCCGGCCGTCGCCGCCGGTGGCCATGATTTCCGCGTAGGTGCGGGCATTCTGGTTGTGGACCCTGGACATGGCGAGGATGCCGTAGAGGGAGGTGAGGGTGGAGTGGCTGGCGATGTCGCCGGTGTTGATCTGGTTGTCGGCCAGGGCGCGGGCCAGGGCCACCGAAATGGTGGTGGGCAGTTTCTGGCCGACGCCCATCAGCAGATCGTGGCTGTTCGGGGTGTCGTGGCAGATGCCGGCCCCGTGCTTGTAGAGAAAGGCCTCGAATTCGCTGCACAAGGGTCCGCTGCGCTGGGTGCGGACCACCGAGGCGTTCTTGTCCTTCATGGTGGCTGCCGCTGGTCCCCACAGGTTGTGGACCAGCATCAGCTCCACCCCCTGGCTGGTGTGGGCGAGGGCGGTGTTGAGGGTCTTTTCCGCCTCACCGGCGAGCAGAATCAGGGCCTGGCCGTCGTGGAGGAGATGGCCGTATCGTTCGATGGTCTCCGGAGTATTGCTGATCGGCACGCAGATCAGCACCACATCGACTTCCGGGATCATCGCTTCCGGCCGTACCGGGGTGGAACGGCCGGTGAGCATGGTTTTGTAGCCCTCGTGTTCCAGTTTGTCGGCAAACCATTTGCTCATGTCGCCGGTGCCGATAAACCCGAAGGTCTTGATCCGCTTGACCCGCATGTCTACCCTCGGGTAGCTGCCGAGGATTCTGATGGAGTCGGGCTCGCCGATGACGTGGCGTTCCAGGCTGGCCAGGGCTGCGGCCAGCGATGCATCGTTGCGGTGCCCCTCGGCCTCGATGTAAATCTGCAGCTTCTGGGTGCGGGCGTCGGATTCGGCCCGCATGTCGAGGATGTTGATGCCGCGCCGGGTGAATTCTCCCAGGGTGTCATAGAGCATGCCGACCCGATCTTTCAGGGGCACGGTGATAAGCGAGGTGGCGTCATAGCCGGTGTGGGGGGCCGGTTCATGGCCGAGCAGGGCGAAACGGGTCTTGTTGTGAGCGACGATTTCCCGTTCCCGGATGATGAGCCCCTGGTCGAGCAGCAGTTTTTCCGCCTCGATGACGCCCCAGTTAACCCGGTTGTTGCGTTTGATATCGGCAATTGCGTCTTCCAGGTCGGTGACGCTGAGCAGGGAGAGGTCGGGATAGATGCGGGCGAAATGGTCCTCGCACTGGCGCAGCACCATCTTGGTGCCGAGCAGGATCTTCAGCTCCGCTTCCTGGTTCAGGGAGCCGAGGGAAAGGTGGATGGGCAGGACGATGTTGTCGATCCAGTAGCTGCTGCTCAGCTTTTCCATGATCTGGAAGGAACGGACAATGCCGCCGATGCGGCTGTTGTAGACCGGCAGGAGCAGGAAATCGGCCCGGCGGGCGGCGAAGGCCTCCACCGCGAAGGTGCTGTGGGGATAAGAGGCAATGTTGCCGTCCGGGGCAATGGAGCGCGCCGCCAGCCAGGCATGGGAGCCGCGGGGGCCGATGATGGCAATGGTGGTGGGTGTGGTCATGGTCGTCGTTTTTTTCCCTTGGCAGCGGAGTGCGATGGCTGATGGTGAATTTTTTCATTTAGCCTTTTTCCCGTTTCCTTTCAATGGGAAATGCGCGAAACGGCCTTTCAGCCGACCGGGTTGCCGGCAAAAGAGGGAAGACAGCCGGCCAAATTGTCGGTATGCTGGCTCTGTTATCGCTGCGTTCTCTGCGCCCTGTGGTTGGTTTTTTTGCTTTTCCGAAATCGTCATCGGTGATTCGAAAGAAATGACACAACCCCGACCGGCCACGGTCCATGACTATATTGCCGCGCTTACCGCATCCCCGCGTTTCGGGCCGCAGGTGGTTCATCACGAGCGGATAGCCGGCTCGCCGGCCTGTTACGGCGCGCTCTCGCCACCGCTGCCGGCCCCGCTCCAGCGCGCCCTGGCCGGGCTCGGCGTCTCCTCGCTCTATTGCCATCAGACTGCGGCCATTGAGGCGATTCGCCAGGGTCGAGATATCATCGTCGCCACCCCGACGGCGAGCGGCAAGAGCCTGATCTTCAATCTGCCGGTCTGTGAAACGCTCCTGGCCCGGCCGGCCGGCACCGCCCTCTATCTCTTTCCGCTGAAGGCCCTGGCCCAGGATCAGCTGCGCGGCATCGACGAGCTGGTCCGGGGCATGGCCCTTGACGGGAAAACGGTGAGCGCCGCCATCCTCGACGGCGACACCAGCAGTCACCGGCGCCGCCGGCTGCGGGACAATCCGCCCAATATCCTCATCTCCAACCCGGACATGCTCCATCTCTCCCTGCTGCCCTATCACGGCGGCTGGTCGTCGTTCTGGGCCAATCTCCGCTATATTGTCATTGATGAGGCCCACACCTACCGCGGTGTTTTCGGCAGCCATGTCGCCTGGGTCATCCGGCGTTTGCAGCGGATCTGCCGGCGGCATGGCGCCGACCCCTGTTTTCTCCTCTTTTCCGCCACCATCGGCAACCCGGAAAAACTGGGAAAGGAGCTGATCGGCCGGCCGGTTACCCTCATCGCCGGCAGCGGTGCGGCCCGGGGGGAACAGCACGTCATTCTCTTTGATCCTCTGGAGGGAGCGGCCGCCACCGCCAGCCAGATGCTCGAGGCGGCCCTGAAACGGGGCCTGCGGGCCATTGTTTATACCCAGTCCCGCAAGCTGACCGAGCTGGTGGCGAGCTGGACCTCTTCCCGCCTCGGGCCGCTGCGGGGTAAGCTTGCCGCCTATCGGGCCGGCTTCCTGCCGGAAGACCGGCGCCAGATCGAGGGCCGGCTGGCCAGCGGCGAGCTGCTCGGCGTCGTCTCCACCAGCGCCCTTGAACTCGGCATCGACATTGGCAATCTCGACATCTGTATCCTGGTCGGCTATCCCGGTTCCATCATGTCCACCTGGCAGCGGGGCGGCCGGGTGGGGCGGCGCCAGAATGATTCCCTCGTCATCCTGCTTGCCCAGGAGGATGCCCTTGATCAGTACTTTCTTCGCCATCCCCGCGATTTTTTCGAGCGACCGGTGGAGGACGCGGTGCTGAACCCCGCCAATCAGGTCATCATGCGGCGTCATCTGGTCTGCGCCGCAGCCGAGATTCCCCTGGAGCGCGACGAACCGCTCCTTGCCTCGGGCTGGTGCCGGGAGGAGGTGGAGGATCTTGCCGGCTGCGGGGATCTCCTCCTTGACGTTGGCGGCGTTACCTGGCACACCAATCGCCGCTCTCCTCAGCGGGAGGTGGATCTGCGCGGCAGCGGCCGCCAGTACGCCATCAGAAAAGGCGAGGACGACAGCCTGCTTGGCGAAATCGACGAGCACCGCTGTTTCAGGGAATGTCACCCCGGCGCCATCTATCTGCATATGGGGGAGACCTGGATCGTCGAACAGCTCGACCTCGATGCCCGCCTGGTGCGGGTCCGCCAGGCCCGGGTCAATTATTTCACCCGCGCCATGGCCAACAAGGAGACGGAGATTCTTGCAGTGGAGGAGGCGGTGCGCATCGGCGCTATCCGGGCCGCCAGCGGCCGGCTGCGGGTCACCGATCAGGTCACCGGTTTCGTGCGGAAACGGATCCGCGGCCAGCAGACCATCGGCACCGGCGTCCTTGATCTGCCGCCCCGGGTTTTTGAAACGGAAGGACT
>CAZUZJ010000208.1:0-4947 GCA_964624225.1 uncultured Desulfobulbia bacterium
CGTCATCGACCGTGAGCAGATACTGCTGGAGGACGTTCGAGCCGGCAATCACCTCCACGTCCTTGTGGGCCGCGGCCAGCACGGAACGGAACTGATCAGCGGCGCGGGCGGTGAAGAGGGTGATGGCGTTGAAGGCCTGGGTTTCGGTGGCCTTGCGCAGCAAGGAGCAGGAGATTGCCCCCAGGGCGACCATGCTGACCACCACCACCGGGGTGGTCAGCAGGATAATTTTCGACTGGAGGCGCATCAGTGTCCTCGCCCTTACCGGATGACGGTGTTGAAGATGGTGTTGATCCGCTTCATGACCCGCGGAGGCAGCGGGACGTAGCTTTCCGACCGGGCCAGACTCGCCGGCGGCGGATAGATGACCGGATCGGCGAGAAAGTCTGCGGGCAGCAGTTTTTCCGCCGCTGTGTTGGTGGTGGCAAATGAGGCAAAACGGGCAAGCCGGGCCATAACCGGCGGCTCGTGGATGAAGTTGAGAAACTGGACGGCCAGTTCGTGTTTGGGTGACGATGTGGGCAGCACGAAATAATCGCACCAGAGATTGCCACCCTCGCTGGGCACGACAAAGGTGATGGCTGGATTGAACTCCTTCAATGCCAGGGCGTCCCCGTTGTACATCATCGAGATCACTGCTTTGCCGGTGACGAGATCGGCGTCTTCGGTCAGGGCATAGAAGGAGTAGCTGCGGACAAAGGATTTTTGGGCAAGGAGCAGGGTTTTCGCCGCATCAAGGGCAGCCGGATCGCTGCTGTTGGCGGAATGGCCGAGCGCTTTCAAGGCCATGCCCATCATGTCGCGGGAATCCTTGTACATGAGGACCTTTCCCTTCAGATCGGCGGTTGGTCGGAAGAGCGCCATCCAGCTCGTCACCGGCCCGGACAGGAGATCGGCGCGATAGGCGATGCCCAGGGTGCCCCAAAGGTAAGGTACGCCGTAACGTGCCGCATCCGGGAAGGATTGGCGCCATTTCCTGTCAACAAAGCGGAGGTTCGGGATCTCCTTTTCCTCAATGGGTGACAGCCAGCCCCGACCCGCATAGGAGGCAATGCTGATGCCGCTGGCCAGAATCAGATCAAAACCCTTGCCGCCGGCAGTGACCAGCATCTCGTTACGCAGTTCGTCCGTTTCGAAGTAGACCTCGCTGACCATGATACCGGTCTTGCGGGTGAATTCAGCCAGCACCTCCGGATCAAGGTAGTCGGACCAGTTAAGGATCACCAGCTTGTTGTCGGGCACGGCCGGTGGTGCTCCGCAGCATTCGATTGGCAGGTGGGGAAGGAGGAAAACGAGAAAAAAAAGAAGTCTGAATATCCGCAAAAGGTGTCTGTCCCGCATGGTAGCTTTCCCTTTGGTGTGGTGGCTGATAAGGCCGGAGGGGCAGAATGCTTTCTTATAAGTATAGCAGAAAGAAAAGATTGTATCGGTTTTTTTCTTTTCCTTTGCAGGGTCCTTGACAGGGGGGAAGATCGGGTATATTGTGTGCATATGCTCATAATTTATCCATCTGAAATGAGGAGGATCGCCATGAAAGTAGCCGTCAGTTCCACCGGAAAAGATCTGCATTCCCCTGTTGATCCGCGTTTCGGCCGGGCACCGTATCTGCTCATCGTTGACACGGGCACCCTGGCCATTGTTGAGGTCATCGACAACAGTCAGGCCGACGCCATGGCACACGGCGCCGGCATTGCCGCCGCCACCCGGATCGCCGAGGCCGGCGCCGGAGCGGTGCTGAGCGGCATTGTCGGTCCCAAGGCCGCCGCTGTCTGCCAGCAGGCGGGGATTGCCATGATCAACGGCGCGAGCGGCACGGTGCAGGAGGCGGTGGAGGCCTTTATCGATGCCTGTGAGGTCACCGACGCCCCCCAGACCGGCCGGCCACTGCCGCCGCCCCGGGGGGCCGGACAGCGCCCTGGCGGCGGACGATTGGCGGGGGCCGGCATGGGACGTTGCGGCAGCGGCCGCGGCATGGGCGGCGGCATGGGTCTGGGCGGCGGCAGGCGTCGCGGGCAATGCAGAAATGTCTGAGCAGTGGCGGCGGCCAATGAAAATAGCGATTGCCAGCGGCAAAGGCGGCACCGGCAAGACCACGGTGGCGGTGGCCTTGGCCCGGGTCGCCGGGACCGGGGTCCAGTATCTCGACTGTGACGTCGAGGAGCCGAACGGCCATATCTTTCTGCAACCGGTTCTGCACGATCAACGGGAAATCACCCTGACCGTGCCCCGGGTGCTGGAGGAGCAATGCAGCTATTGCGGCCAATGCCGGGATCTCTGCCGGTTTGGCGCCATTACCGTCTTTGGCCGCACCATCATGGTTTTTCCCGATCTTTGCCATTCCTGCGGCGGCTGTTTTCTCGTCTGTCCGGAAAAGGCCTTTGTCGTGGAAAAACGGCTGCTCGGCGTGCTGGAGAAAGGTGACGCTGCCGGCATCGATTTTGTGCACGGTCGCC
Source organism: uncultured Desulfobulbia bacterium (assembly GCA_964624225.1). Classification (GTDB taxonomy): domain Bacteria; phylum Desulfobacterota; class Desulfobulbia; order Desulfobulbales; family SURF-16; genus DB1. Next base: position 2,454 of record CAZUZJ010000208.1, read on the forward strand.
TGCGGATCGGCGAGGCCATGGCTGTGCCCCTTATTAACGCGGTGCTGGCCGAGGCCCGGCCAGGCGGTCTGGTTCTCGTCGATGCGCCGCCCGGCACCTCATGTCCCTTTGTCGCCTCAATCAAGGATGCCGATTATGTCCTGCTGGTCACCGAGGCGACGCCGTTCGGTCTCCATGATCTGCGAATCGCCGTTGGTGTGTTGCGGCAGCTCGGCCTGCCCTTCGGGGTTGTTATCAACCGGGCAGATCTCGGCGACAACGGGACAAAGACATGGTGCCGGGACGAGGAGATCCCCATCCATCTTGAAATTCCCTTTGATCGGAAAATAGCCGAGGGATACGCCGCCGGTCAGTCGTTGGTCGACTGCCGTCCGGAGCTGCGGCGCACCTTTACCGATCTGCTGGCGGAGGTGCAGGCATGAAGGAAATCATTGTCCTGAGCGGCAAGGGCGGCACCGGTAAGACGACGGTCACCGCCGCCCTGGCCGTGCTCATGACAAACCGGGTGGTGGCGGACTGTGATGTCGATGCGGCGGACCTCCATCTCGTCCTGGCGCCGGATGATCTGGAAGAGCACGAATTCCGCAGTGGGGTGGAGCCGGTGATCGACCGGGAAAAATGCAGTGCCTGCGGCACCTGCGTTGACCTCTGCCATTTTCACGCCCTCGCCCTGCGGGAGACGGCGGAACTTCTCCCGTTTTCCTGCGAGGGATGCGGGGTGTGCGCCCATTTCTGTCCGGAAGGCGCCATCACCCTGGCGGAAAAGGTGTCCGGCACCTGGTTTGTCGCCGCGACCAGAAGTGGCCCCATGATTCATGCCCGACTCGGCATCGGCGAGGAGAATTCCGGCAAGCTCGTTGCACTGGTGAAACGGCAGGCCCGGGAAGCGGCCGAGCGGGGGAACGCTGCCTGGCTGCTGGTCGACGGCCCGCCCGGCATCGGCTGTCCGGTCATCGCCTCCCTGTCCGGGGCGGACTTTGTCCTGCTGGTCACCGAGCCGACCCGTTCCGGTCTCCATGATCTGGCCCGGGTGGCGGAACTGGCCGCTCATTTCCGCATTCGCGCCGGGGTGTGCATCAACAAATGGGATCTGCACCCGGAGCAGAGCAGGGAAATCGAGGCATTCTGTCAGGTCCGCATGATGCCGCTGCTCGGTCGTATTCCCTTTGACCGGGCGGTGGTGGAATCGATCGTTTATGGCCGCACCCTCCCGGATTATGCGAGCGACGCTCCGGCGAGTCTGGCGGTGCGGCAGATGTGGCGGAATCTGCAGGAGACGGTCGAAAGGGAGGGGTGAGTTTTTTTTGTCACATGTCAACGGAAGGAGGAAAAAGTGAAATCACTCATTGTCTTTTCAAGTCAATCAGGCAACACGAAAAAACTGGCCGAGGCGGTGGCGGACGAGTTGCCCGGAATCAAGGAGCTGGTGGCGGTGGAGAATGCCCCGGATCAATTCGATGACGCTGATCTGCTCGCCGTCGGTTTTTGGCTGATGGGCGGCAAGCCGGACCCGAAGAGCAGTGAATTTCTGGCAAAAACCGCCGGGAAAAAGCTCTTTCTCTTTGCCACCCACGGCGCGGCCAGGGACTCGGCCCATGCCCGTGCCGCCATGGAGCATGCCGTGCAGTTGGCGGAGGGCGCGCAGGTTGTCGGAGTTTTCAGTTGTCAGGGTGCGGTGCAGAGCGCGGTCATGGAAAAGGCGGCCGCCAAAAATCCGCCGCCGGCCTGGCTCGCTGATGCGCCTGCGGCCGCCGGTCATCCGGATGGGGCGGATATTGCCGCCCTGCGCAATGCGGTCAGGGCCTGTCTGTAAAAAATAGCGGCCGGTTTTCCCCGGTCGCTATTTTTTTTCCTCTTTCTCGTAAAGATTCATGCCCGGATAGAGTTTGTCGGCGCACTCCGGGCAGACGCCGTGGCTGAAGGAGGCGTGGGAGTGCTTCATGACATAGCTCTCCACCTGCTGCCAGTAGCCGGCGTCGTCCCGGATCTTTTTGCAGGAGGCGCAGATGGGGATGATGCCGCGCAGCGTCTTGATGTCCTCCATCGCCTCCCGCAGTTCCTGAATCAGCCGTTCCTTTTCCTCTTCCCGTTTCTTGCGGGTATCGATCTCCTTTTTGAGCCGCAGAAAGGAGCGGATCCGGGCGATCAGTTCCACCTTGTTGAAGGGCTTGGTGATATAGTCCACCGCGCCGGCGGCAAAGGCCGCCTGCAGGCTGTCGCTCGATGTGTCGCCGGTGATGATGATCACCGGCACGTCGGCAAAGGCGGGCGAGAGTTTGAGCCGGCGGGTCGCCTCGATGCCGTTGGTGCCGGGCATGTCGATATCCATGAGAATGAGATCGACCCCCACCTCGTTTTCCTTTTCACCGCCGAGAGCGAGCAGGGTAAAGGCCGTTGCCGCCGAGGGGGTGAAGAGCAGGTCATGGAAGCCCGCCCCGGTGAGAAAGTGTTTGAGCTGGGTGATGATGTGGGGCGAGTCGTCAATTGTCAGGAT
>CAZUZJ010000209.1:0-4876 GCA_964624225.1 uncultured Desulfobulbia bacterium
GGTGCCGTTTTCCCGGGTGGTAAAAAAAGGTTCGAAAATCAAATTTCTGTGTTTCGGATCAATCCCCGGACCGCTGTCCTGAATGCGGATCTCGGTTTTTTCCTGCCCGTTTTCAACGATTTCTTCCGCTGCTATGGTAATGACGCCACCGTTCTCACCCATGGCGTTTCTGGCGTTTCCCACCAGGTTAAGAAAGATCTGTTTGATCTGACGGGCGTCTCCCCAGCACTCAAGATGCTCAGGGATGTGGACTGTCACCTGAAATCGCTCGTCCCACTCCTTACCCTGACGGAGCAGATCGATGGTTTCCTCAACGATGCCGGGCAGGGAAATCCAGTTTTTTTCCGGAACAGCCGGTTTGGAAAACTGGAGGAACTCACTGATGGTTCCCTCAAGACGATCACATTCCCGGACAATAATCGTCATCAGGCTTTTTGAGGCTGTCCCGGGCGCGAATTCCCCCTCCAGCACCTGGGCTGCCCCGGAAATGGCGGCCAGTGGATTACGGAATTCATGGGCGATTCCGGCGGCCATTTCCCCGATGGCCGCCATTTTTTCCGACTGTCGGACCTGTTCCTCCATCTTTTTAATCACACTGAGATCCTGCATGGTGTAAACCCGGCAGTTGGTGCAATCGCCGGGCATGTTGAGCCTGGTCCACGAATAGCCCACCGGAATTTTTTCTCCCCCCTTTTTCTGCAGAGAGGTCATCGGCCTGAGAGAGTCGGTTTTTTCCGTGGTCAGTTCCGGGAAGATGCGATCAAAACTTTTTCCGAGCACCTCCATTGCCCCATAGCCGGTGATGACGCCGGCGGAACGATTGAAGGAGGAGATCCGACCATGGGAATCGACGGTGATGATGCCGGTGGCGATGTCGTCGAAGATCTGTTTGTAGAGCAGGGCCAGGCGGTCAAGGTCGCGGGAGGCCCGGGAAAGTTCGGCCTCAGCCCGGTAAAGGCGTTCGGAGAGAAAGGAGCTGAGCAGGGCGACGAGAAAGAAACTTACCCCCCGGATGGCAAAGAAATGCATGGCCACCCGGATACTGGTAACCGGTGAGGCGCCGCTGCGCAGCAGGGGATCGACATGGTTGAGGTATTCGAGCAGGAGAATGGCTCCATAGCTGCAAGTGGACAGCGCAGCGAGCAGCAGGGCGCCCCGGCGAAAAAGAATCATTGCACTGCTGATGATGGGCAGAAAATAGAATACGGTGAAAATGGATTCGCTGCCGCCGGTAAAAAAAACAATACAGGTGGTCAGACCACAGTCAATGATGATTTGCAGATAGGCGAACCGCTGGGCGCAGGGGATGATTTTCAGCAGCAGGGCGGAGATGATGGTAAAGAGATAGGTGCCGACGAGAAACCAGATGATACTGGTGATCGACGGCAGAATGATGTCATGCTCCTTGGTTTGCAGCAGCAGGGTAAGGCCGAGCAGACTGGTGATGATCACCACCCGCAGAAACAGCACCCAGTGCAGCTGGTTTTTCAGGTGGTAGTCAGTTGTGGCGCTGCTGGTGAAAAGTGTGCGGAGTTTTTCGAGCGTCACGACAGGCCCTCTGGTTTGCGCGCCGACCTGTCAATTTTTTTGGATTTCGATCGGGGAGCGCGCTCACTGGATGTCATATTTTTTCACCTTATAGCGCATGGAGCGAAAACTGATCTTCAAGAGATCGGCAGCCTTCATCTTCGAGTTGCCCGCCTTTTTCAGGGCAAGTTCGATCATCTTTCTTTCAAAACGGTTGGTAACCTCCTCCAGGCCGAGATCGTAGAGTTCCTCCTCGCTGGCCAGGGAAAAGATCGTGTCGGAATTGGCCGGCTGGCGTGGTGACTCCTGTCGTCGATGGGATGAAATAGTCAGGCTTTCCGGCAGAATGAGATTGGAGGTTGACAGGGCAACTCCCCGCTCAATGATGTTTTCCAGTTCCCGGACATTGCCGGGAAAATCGTAGTTCATCAATACCTCCATGGCATAGGAGGAAAGCTGCTGGATATCTTTTTCAAAGGTTTTCGCGTATTTTTTCAGAAAATAGTCGACCAGCAGGGGGACATCACCTTTGCGTTCCCGCAGGGGCGGCATACGAATGGGAACGACGGCCAGCCGGTAGAAGAGATCCTCACGGAACCGTTTTTCCAGGATCTCCTGTTCAAGATCGCGATTGGTTGCTGAAATGATCCGGACATTGACCTTGATGGTTCGGGTGTCGCCGACCCGCTTAAACTCCCGTTCCTGGAGGACGCGCAGCAGCTTGGTCTGCACCATGGGCGTCAATTCGCCGATTTCGTCGAGAAAGACGCTGCCGTTGTTGGCCAGTTCGAAGAGTCCGACCTTGTTCGTGTTGGCGCCGGTGAACGACCCCTTGACGTGGCCGAACAGCTCGCTTTCAAACAGGCTTTCCGGAATGGCATTGCAGATGATGGGGACGAAATTGTTGTCCGCCGCCTTGCTTTTGCGGTGAATGGCCTGCGCAACCAGTTCCTTGCCGGTGCCGGACTCACCGACGATGAGCACGTTGGCATGGGTCGGGGCGATCCGCTCGATCTGATCAAAGATTTTTTTCATCTCCGGGCTTTGCCCGATGATGTTGGGAAAGGCGGAGTGGAAATCCTGGGTCGCGTCGACCGCATCGGCCGTGCCGCCCGCGTTCCTGATGGCGGAATGGATGATCGATTTGATTTCGTCGAGCTTGAACGGTTTGGTGATATAATCATAGGCGCCGTGCTTCATCGCCTGCACCGCATCTTCAGGTGAAGCAAAGGCAGTGATCATGACGAAAGGCAGATCGGGCTGGGTCTGTTTGACCTGACCGAGCAGTTCGAGCCCGCCCATCCCCGGCATCCGGATATCGGAAATGACCAGATGAATCTCGCGCTCTTCGATAATTTTCAGCGCCTTTTCGCCGTGCTGGGCGGTTATTGTCTCATATCCTTCTTTTTCAAGAAGGATTTTCAGGAACTCACGCATGCTGAGTTCATCATCAACAACAAGTATTGTAGGCATGATCGATCAGTGGTATTGTGAATGCCGGTCATTTCATTCGAAACGATGAAAGCGGCTTTTGGGTGACAGCAACGGTGTTTTTCTGCTGCTGGTGGCGAACAACACGAATCGTCCTGGCCGATCCATCTTCGGATGCGGCGGTCAGCCCAAATCGTAGCAGGTTTTTATCACACTGACAAGCCACAGAAAAAGCTCCGGAGATCATGGCAAAAAATCTCATCCTTTTCGGTATCCTTCTCATCATTGCCGGTCTGTTGTGGCCTTTGCTGAGCAAACTGCCCTTCGGTCGACTGCCCGGTGACATCATCATTCGCCGGGGCGGCCTGAGTCTCTATCTGCCGTTTGGCACCTCAATCCTTATCAGCATTATTCTCTCGCTGCTCTTCACCATCTTCCGCCGGTAACGAGGCCAGCAGGTCGGCGATGTGGCGGCGCAGCCCGGCAAAGGTCGGGACGGCATAGAGCGAGCTGCGCAAGGCCGCCCCGTTTGCCATGCCTTTAAAGTATTTCCCGGCGTGATTGCGGATTTTCCCCATGGAGCATTCCTTTCCGGAAAAACGGGCAATAAGATCCAGGTGACGGGACAGGGCCTGGAGGCGAAAGCGGGCGGCAGCGATCCGGTCGTTCTCTCTGAAGATCCAGGGTCGGCCTAGAGCGGCCCGCCCGATCATCACGCCGTCGCAGCCGGTACGGGCCATCATAGCGAGGCCTTCGACCCGGGCTTGAATGTCGCCGTTGCCGATCACCGGAATCGACACGTTTTTTTTGACCTGTTCGATTACCTGCCAGTCCACGGTTCCAGAAAAACCGTCACTCCAGGTCCTGGCATGGACGGTGACTGCGGCGGCGCCCGCCTCTTCCGCCATCCGGGCAAAATCGACCGCGGTGATGGACTTGTGGGTCCAGCCGGAACGGAATTTCACCGTCACCGGCTTCTCCGTGTTCGTCACCACCGCCCGGATGATTTCACGGGCCACCTCCGGGGTTTTCATGAGGGCGCAGCCAGCCCCTTTCTTCACCACCTTGCGAACCGGACAGCCCATATTGATATCGATGCCGTCAATGGCGAGGCCGGCGAGCATGGCCGCGGCCCGGCCCATGACATCAGGCTCCTCGCCGAAGAGCTGCATGATTACCGGTCGCTCTTCGATGACTGTTGCCAGCATCTCCCATGTTTTGCGCTGCTGGTAGATCAGGCCGTGGGCGCTGATCATTTCCGAGAACACCAGACCTGCCCCGTATTCCCGACAGAGCAAACGGAAGGGGAGATCGGTGTATCCGGCCAGCGGCGCGAGGATAAAGGGATTGTCGATGGTGATGGCGCCGATCGTCAGGGGCGCGACCGGCAGAGAGGCGGGCGGCATATCGTTTCCCCCCTGGAAAGACGGGCGGCTTGCAGTCGTAGTGGGTGTTTTCATGGATTTTCTGCTGGAGTGTTGCCCCGGAACATAGTAATATAGCAAACTTTGTCCCACCATACCGGTCAGGCAGGGATCTGTTTCACGCCTGCATCGATCACTCAACCAGGAAAATGAGCTTAACCGGACGGAGATGTCATGACTTTGCGATTAAACCCGAACAATAAGGAATTGTCCACCACAGAGCTGCAGGAACTCGCTGAGATGAGAAAACGATGTGCCCGCCGCATTCTGCTGTCAACTTCTCTTGCCGCATCGGGCCATCCCGGCGGCTCTCTTTCCTCCCTGGATCTGCTGCTCGTCACCTACGGTCTGATGAATCATCGGCCGCAGGAACCGCGCTGGGACGGGCGTGATCGGGTGGTCATGAGTATCGGCCATATCTCTCCCGGCGTCTACAGAGTGCTCGCCGAATACGGTTATTTCAGCGAGGCGGATTTCCTGACCGGTTTCCGACG
>CAZUZJ010000210.1:0-4855 GCA_964624225.1 uncultured Desulfobulbia bacterium
AGCAGCGCACCAGCCGTTTGCAGCTTGGCGAGGTGAAATCAAAGAGCATCCTCGATGCTTATGGCTTCAAGATCCCGGAAGGTCGGCTCGCCACCAGCGCCGATGAGGCGGTGGAGATCGCCAAACGGGTCGGCTTCCCCACTGCCATGAAGATCGTGTCCCCGGATGTGGTCCATAAAACCGATCTTGGCGGGGTGCAGCTCAATCTGGCCTCGGCGGACAAAGTGCGCGACGCCTATGATCTGATGATGCTGCGGATCCGGGAAAAGGCACCGGAGGCGCGGATCAAGGGGGTCTATGTTGAAGAGATGGTCGATCCCGGCCTTGAGGTGATCATCGGCATGAGCCGTGATCCCCAGTTCGGCCCCATGCTGATGTTCGGTCTTGGCGGTATCTTTGTCGAGGTAATGAAGGACGTTACCTTTCACCTGGCCCCCATCACCTCGGAGGAGGCGATGCAGATGCTGCTCGCCACCCGTTCCTACGAGATTCTCAAGGGCAAGCGAGGCCAGCAGGGGGTCGATCTGGAGGCCATTGCCGGCGGCCTGCAACGGATCAGCCAGCTCACCACCGATTTCCCCCAGATTGTCGAACTGGACATCAACCCCTTCATTGTCGGCGGGCTCGGCTCGGAGGCGGTGGTGGCCGATGCCCGCATGACCTTAAATCCGGTCTGATTGGTCTTGGTTGGTCTGGCTGGTTTTCCTCGATCCTGACCGGACAACCAACAAGACCAAGATGACCAGTAAGACCAACAGGACCCAAAAAATAGTACTCCTCGAAGAGGTTGCCGATATGAACCAGAATGTTGTGGTAGACTCTGATCCCCATTGGCGGGAGAAATACGCCGACATGATTGCCACCCCGAAAAAGGCGCTTGCCCGGGTCAAAAACGGGCAGCGGGTATTTGTTGGGACTGGCTGTGGCGAACCGCAACTGCTAGTCGAGGCCCTGACCGACCGGGCCGCCGAACTTGCTGACGTGGAAATCGTTCATCTGCTGACCAAGGGTGATGCCCGCTATGCTGATCCCCGGTTTGCAGCGAGTTTCACCGTCAACAGCTTTTTCATCGGCCAGAATGTCCGGGGACTGATTCAGGAGGGGATGGGCAGTTACACGCCGATGCTGCTTTCCGATATCCCGGACCAGTTCAACTCGGGCAAACTTCCCCTTGACGTCGTCCTCATCCAGGTCAGCGAACCGAACATGCTCGGCAAGGTGAGCCTCGGCATCTCGGTTGACATTGTCAAAAGCGCGTCGGAAAACGGCTCACTGGTCATTGCCCAGGTAAACAAACAGATGCCGTGGACCTGCGGCGACTCCCAGCTCGACATCTATGACCTTGACATCCTGGTGCCGGCCGATATCCCCCTGCTGGAACGACCGTCCAAGCCCCTGAACGAGGTAACAAAAAAAATCGCCCAGCATATCGCCTCCCTGGTCGAGGACGGCTCCACCATTGAATTCGGTCTGGGCCGTATTCCCGGCATCGGTCGCATTCCGGCGGCCTGCATGCTTTATCTGACCGACAAGAAGGATCTTGGCATTCACTCCGAGCTCATCACCGATTCGGTCATCAGGCTGATCGAATCCGGAGCGGTGACCGGGGCCCGGAAAACCACGGATCAGGGAAAAATCGTCACCAGTTTCTGCATGGGCACCAGGCAGCTCTACGATCTCGTCCACGCCAATCCGCTTTTTTCTTTTCGACCGACGGAATATGTCAATGATGTGCGGGTCATCAGCCGACAGAACAAGATGGTCTCCATCAACGCCGCCCTGGAGATTGACCTGACCGGTCAGGTCTGCGCCGATTCCGACGGCGGCAAGTTCTATTCCGGCATCGGCGGCCATGTCGATTTCGCCCGCGGCGCCGCCAAGTCCAAGGGCGGCAAGCCGATTGTCGTTCTTTCCGCCACCGCCGACGAGGGCGAGCGCTCGCGGATCGTCTCCCACCTCAGCCCAGGGGCGGGGGGCGTGATGTCGCGGGGGGAGGTGCACTATGTCGTCACCGAGTTCGGCATCGCCTATCTGCACGGCAAGAACATCAAGGAACGCACCCTGGCCCTGATCAGCATCGCCCATCCCCAGTTCCGGGAACAGTTACTCAAGGAGGCGATCGAGGCAAAATATATCAAGCCGGAGTTCGCCTCGGTGGGGGACAAACTGGTGGTCACCTCGGAGGAAATGAAGACCTCCTTTCTTCTTGACGATGGCACCCAGATCAATTTCCGCCCTATTCATCCCACCGATGAACCGCTGATGCGCGATCTGCTCTATGATCTTTCCCAGGAGACCCTCTATTACCGTTTCATGACCCAGAGCAGGCGTTTCGAGCACAGTCAGATCAAGAATTTCGTCTACATCGACCACCGCAAGGATGTTGCCATTGTCGGCACCTTGCCCGAGGCCTTTGGCGAGGAGATCGTTGCGGTGGGCCGCTACTATCTCGATGAACGGACCAACCGGGCCGAGGTCGCCTTTGTCATCCGCGACAAGTGGCAGAATCGCCATATCGGCTCGTTTCTCTTCCGCCATCTCATTACCATTGCCAAACGCAACGGTATTTCCGGCTTTACCGCCGAGGTGCTGCGGGAAAATAAACGGATGCAGGCTATTTTCAACAATTCCGGCTACAGCGTCGAGAGTCAGCTGGAGGATGGGGTTTACAGCTTCCGAATTGATTTCTGACTGGGGCCGGCGCGGAGAAGCTGGTGAAAAAAAACACCGGAATCGGGGGGAAACCGATTCCGGTGCAGGAGGAAAGAAAAAAAACGGCCGACCGGCCGCCAGGATCACGCTCAGGAGAAGCCCCCGCGGGAAACACAGCCGCCCATCGGCTTGATCGGGCCGGAACTGCTGGTGGCCAGGCGAAAAGAAGCGGCGGTAATGGTTTTTCTGACATCGGCGCTGCCGCATTTCGGGCAGCGGACCTCGGCTATCGCCTCCGGCGCGCTCGATGTCAACAGGGATTCAAAAAGATTGTTGCACTGCTGGCAGCGAAAATCATAAAGCGGCATAAGTGTACTCCTTGTAAGGTATAAAGATTAAGCATTTTCTTAAACATAAGGCATGGTCGGCCTTCTGTCCAGAAAAAAAATATGACATTCCCCCTGCCCGGCGCAGCGGGGATGACAGCGGCGCCCGGCAGGGGGAATGGTGATTCATGAATTTTCAGGCACATTTGCAGAACATGATGACGATGATGCAGCGGGAGCCGGTGGTGCTTTTTGCCGGCGGTCTGCTGATCCAGCTCCTCTGCTCTGTCACTCTGGGGCTGCTGACCGGGCCGCTCATGGCCGGCTATCTGCTGGTGATGCTCCAGTGGCTCCGGACCGGGCAGCGATGTGACTTCAATGATCTGTTTGTCGGCATGAAACGGTTCGGTGAGCTTTTTTCGGTTTTTTTCATGCTGCTTCTCATTCTCCTCGGCTATTTCTTTTTCATCCTGCCGGGGATCGTCATGTCGGTCTGGTGGATCTATGTCCTGCCCGTCATGGCGGAAAAAAAGGTATCGGTGCTGGAGGCGATGCGGGCCAGCAGGGTGACGGTGCAGCAGAAGGGATTTTTCATGCACCTGGTTTTTCTGCTGATGATTTCCGTGGTGCCGGTCTTTGCCATTGTCGTCGTTGCGGCGATCATTCCGCCCCTGGCCGTTCTCCAGTATCTGCTCTTCCCCTTGCAGTGCGCCTGTCTGGCCAGTCTTTATCTTGAACAGTTCGAGGGGATTGATCCGGAGAAATGCGGCAGCTCAGCGGTGGCCGATCACCGGCGTGACCCGCCCGCTCCGCCGCCGACTCCGCCACCCCTGCCAGAAAAGAACAACGGTTAAGGCGCCGGTGACATCGGCGACGACATCCTGCCAGCTCGGAAACCGACCAGGGATGAAAGACTGGTGAAACTCATCGGTCAGTCCGTAGATCAGGCTGAAGAGAATGATGGCCGCCGCCGGCAGAAAAGCGCTGGTGCCGCGGATACATGGGTGGAGAGCAAAGAGGATGGCTGCGGTCAGGGAGCCGTAGGCCGCTGCATGACAGAGCTTGTCGAGGCCATGGGCGGCGGCGGGCAGGTTTGAACCGGGGGTATGGGAAAGCAGAAAAATAGCGGCCATGATCGCCACCGCGGGAAGAAATCGGAGAGCCATGCGTGATGTTCCTTCGTCTGTTCTGTCCGGGACTGGCGTCGCTGCCGGTCCCGGACCGTCTCGCTCATTGCTCCCGGCCGATGGAGATCTCCTCTTCGCTGACGTGAATGCTGTTCAGCAGCTCCTTGGGAAATTTTTTGCGCACCCGCTGAATAGCGGCGAAAATTGAATGAGCCGGATAGGTATCCCAGACGGTTTCCGTGTCGTCGGCATAGGAGATGGTGACGAATTTCTTCCGCCGTACGGCAAAACGATGGGTCCAGTTGATTTCGATGGTCTCGGGGTTTTCATCGAGTTCCACGGCAATTCTGGTTCCCTTGTCCGCCACCCGCAGGGCGTCCATTTCACTGATCTCGAGCAGCCAGCCATCGCCTTCCTCGGTGGAGAGGAGAATGAAGACGCCGAGGGGTTTAACCATTTTTTCCTTGCGCTCCGCCGCCTCCTGCAGTTTCTCGATCTCGCCCTTCAGGGTGATCTGCGGCTGCTGTGCCGCCGGAGCGGGCTTGAAATCGACCTTGCCGTAGCAGCAGCGCTTATATTTCTGCCCACTGCCGCAGGGGCAGGGATCATTGCGTCCTATTTTCATGGTCTGTCCTCAGATATTTTTTTACAAGTGCATCCTGATTGACAAGAAGGTATTCCGGATCGCCCCTCCCGGACCGATACCCGTCCTGCAAGGGAAGGCGCGCGGTTGACGTGTTTCTACAGTTG
>CAZUZJ010000211.1:0-4845 GCA_964624225.1 uncultured Desulfobulbia bacterium
AGGGTGGTTGCCAGGGCCAGGCCTTTGACGGTGGCGAGGCCGATGCGCAGACCGGTGAAGCTGCCCGGACCCAGGCCAACGGCAATGGCGTCGAGATCCGGCCAGCCGAGTTCGCATTCCGCCATGATCCGTTCAATGGCGCCAAGAAGGCGGCGGGAATGGGTGAGCCGCGAGGAAAGGCTCTCTTCGGCCAGGCAGCGCTCGTTGCTGACAATGGCGACGCTGCCGCACAGTCCCGAAGTCTCCACGGCCAGAATGCGGGGCGGCCGGCCGTTTGGGTCGTTTGCCGGGGCGCTCATGTGATCAGCCGTTGCTGAAGATGCGGACGATGTCGTTGTAGAAGACAAAGATCATCAGACTGCCGAGCAGCAGCAGGCCTACCTGTTGCAGCTTCTCCAGGGTCTGCGGGTCCAGGGGCTTGCGCCGGATCGCCTCCAGGCTGTAGAGGACCAGATGGCCGCCATCGAGGATCGGGATGGGAAAGAGGTTCAGGATGCCGAGGTTGACGCTGAGCAGGCCGATGAAATAGGCGAGGTTGATCCAGCCCGCCTCCATCTGCTGGCCGGCCATCTGCGCGATGAGAATCGGGCCACCCAGCTCGGAGGCCGGCACCACTCGCTGGATGATCTTGACGATGCCCATCACGGTGAGGTGGATAAAGGTCCAGGTCTGCTCAAAGCCCGCTACCATGGCCTGGCCCAGGGAGGCCTTTTCATAGACCACTTCGCTGCTGCGCGAGATGCCGAGCATGTAGCGTTCGTCCACCGTCTCGCCGAAGATGTTTTTCACCTCCTGCTTCTCCGGGGTGCTGCTGACCGTCAGCTCCTCGCTGCCCCGGCGGATGGTAAGGGTCAGTTGCCGGCCGCCGGAGTCGCGGACCAGGCGGGAAACGTCTTCCCAGTCGTTTGTTGCCTCATTGTTGATGGCAACGATGATGTCCCGGGCCTGAAGTCCGGCCGCCGCGGCCGGGGAATTGCTGGTAATGGCGCCGATCTCCGTGCCGGCCTTCGGCACCGGCAGCCCGGCCACGGCAAAGATGGCGAAGAAGACGATCACCGCGAAAAAGAGATTGAAGGCCGGCCCGGCGAGAACGATGAGAAAGCGTTTCCAGACAGGTTTATGGGCAAAGGAAAAGGGCTCCTCGGCGGCATTGACCTGGTCTTCCCGGTTTTCGCCGGTCATTTTCACATAGCCGCCCAGGGGAAAGGCGCTGATCAGGTACTCGGTGTCGCCGTAGCGTTTGCCGAAGACCCTGGGACCGAAGCCCAGCGAGAATTTCAGAACCCGGACCCGGAAGAGCTTGGCAAAGAGAAAATGGCCGAGCTCATGAACGAAGATGAGCAGGCCGAGGACGATGATAAAGGAGATGATAGAGTTCATGGTGTCATGGTCAGTCCCGGCGGCAGGTCGGGACAGCCTGCCTGGCCGCCGGTTTTTTGCTGGAATCTGATGTGCAGGGCCTCAACAATGGATTCCGCCTGCATGCGGGCGGCGAGATCGGCGTCGAGCACGGTTTCAATATCTGTGATGTCGCGACGCGCCAATCGGTTCACGGTTTCCGCCACCACCAGGGAAATTTCCGGAAAACGAATCCTTTTCTGCAGAAAGGCGGACACCGCCACCTCGTTGGCGCCGTTCATGACCGCCGGCTTGGTGCCGCCCTGTCGGCAGGCGTGATAGGCGAGCTGCAGGGCTGGAAATTTTTTAAAATCCGGCGGGAAGAAGTTGAGATCCATGCAGCGGGTGAGGTTGAGACGGCTCAGTCCGGTTTTCAGCCGTTCCGGCCAGGACAGGGCATAGGTGATGGGTATCCGCATGTCGGGAATGCCCATCTGGGCGATGACCGAACCGTCGATATATTCCACCAGGGAGTGGACGATGCTCTGGGGATGGATCAGCACCTCAATGTGCTCGACCTCGATGTCAAACAGCCAGCGCGCCTCGATGACCTCCAGGCCCTTGTTCATCAGGGTGGCGGAATCGATCGATATTTTGACGCCCATGTCCCAGTTTGGATGATTGAGGGCCTGTTCCGGAGTGACGTCCCACAGCTCCCGTTCACTGGTCTGGCGAAAGGGGCCGCCAGAGGCGGTGAGGATGATCTTGTGGACGTCCTGGCGGCGGCCGGCGGTCAATGCCTGAAAGATGGCGTTATGCTCGCTGTCGATGGGCAGCAGGGTGACCTTGCGGCGCCGCGCCTCTGCCATGATCAGATCGCCGGCCATGACCAGGGTTTCCTTGTTGGCCAGCGCAATATTTTTGCCGGCCCGGATGGCGGCCATGGTCGGGGTCAGGCCGGCGGCGCCGACAATGGCAGAGACCACCGTGTCCGCCTCAGGAACGGTGGCTACCCGTTCATTGCCCTCCCGGCCCCAGAGGATTTTTCCCTGCCAGGCCGGCGGCAGGAGAGCGGCGAGTTCATGGGCCCCTTCTTCATCGGCCACGGAGACGAGGGCGGGATGAAAGGCCTCGATCTGATCGCGAAGCAGGGTGATGTTGTGACCGGCGGCAAGCGAGGCGATGCGGAAGCGGCCGGGAAAGTGGCGGACGACGTTGAGGACGTTGCGACCGATGGAGCCGGTGGAGCCCAGCAGGGCGATGTGTTTGACCATGGCTGCCTACCCGAAGAAATTGCTGGAGAGCAGGTGGAAGAGTAAGGGGGCGGTCAGGAGCAGCGAGTCGGCCCGGTCAAGGACGCCGCCGTGGCCGGGCAGAATGGCGCCCGAGTCCTTTACTCCCATGCTGCGTTTGAACAGAGATTCAACGAGATCGCCGACCACGCCGAAGACGGTGAGGGCCACGGCGACCGGAATAAAGCGCAGGAGCGGCACATCCGGGAGAACCATGAGCATGATCATGGTGGAGCAGATGGTGCCGACCAGCAGGCCGCCGACAAAGCCTTCCACGGTTTTCCCCGGGCTGATGGAGGGACAGAGTTTGTGACGACCAAAGGATCGGCCGGTGAAATAGGCGCCGGTGTCGGAGGCGGCGGTGATGGTGGTCAGCACGAGCAGCCATTCCGCGCCGTGCGGAATGGCCATGATGAGGATGATCAGGGCGGGAAAGAGACCGACATAGGTGGCGCCGAACACCGCTTTCAGGAGCACGTCAAAGGGCGCGGTCAGCCGGGCGGCCCGCAGGACGACAACACAGCAGATCACGGCCAGGGTGAGGGTATAGACGGCGAAAACGGTCGCGCTGCTTTGCCACCAGGCGGCGATGACCGGGGGCATGGCCAGCGCGAGAAGGGAAGGATGCAGAAATTTTTCCGCAGGCCGCAGGATGATGGTGAAATATTCACGGGCAGCGAGGATGCCGATGCCGGCAACGATGAGCCAGAACAGGGAAAATGACCGGCTGTAAAGCAGGGCCAGCCAGCCGATGGCGGCCAGCAGCCCGGTAATGATTCGTGTCACGAAAGTACCTCTGCGATCGGGGTGAACGCTGCGGGTTGTTCATGGCGAGGCCCGGGCGCTCAGGCAGTAAGCTGATCACCCGTTCTGCCGAAGCGGCGCTGACGCTGCTGATAGGCGGCGATGGCCTCGGCAAAGTGTTCCCTGGTAAAGTCCGGCCACTGGGTTTCGGTGAAATAAAGTTCGGCGTAGGATGATTGCCAGAGAAGGAAATTGCTCAGGCGGTACTCGCCGCCGGTGCGAATGACCAGATCCGGATCGGGCAGACCGGCGGTATCGAGCCGGCTGGCCAGCAGCTCTTCGGTGATGGCAGCGGGGGCGATGGCGCCGTCCCGGCAGAGGTCGGCGAGTTCCCGGGCGGCCCGGACAATCTCTTCCCTGCCGCCATAGCTGAGGGCGAGGTTCAGGATCAGGTCGCGATTGCCGCCGGTGCTGGCGATGGAACGGTCCAGGGTCCGGCGCACCTCGTCCGGCAGATTCGCCTGGTTGCCGATGCAGCGCAGGGAGATGCCGTTTTCCAGCATAGTGGCAAGCTCGCTCTCCAGGTAGGATTTGAGCAGGCCCATCAGCCCGGAGACCTCCTTGGCCGGTCTTTTCCAGTTTTCCGATGAAAAGGCATAAAGGGTAAGGACGCGGATGCCCATTTCCCTTGCCGCCCGGACAATCTCCTGAACGGTTGTGACACCGGCCTTATGGCCCATCAGGCGCATGAGTCCGCGTCGCTGCGCCCAGCGGCCGTTGCCGTCCATGATGATGGCGATATGAACCGGCAGTCTGTCGGGAGTGTCAGCCACCGGGCTCGTTGCCACAGCAAGGGCGGTCAAACCTCCATAACCTCTTTTTCTTTTTCGGCCAGGATCTCGTCGATTTTCTTGACAAAGGCGTCGGTTTCCTTTTGCGCCTCCTCCTGGTATTTGAACAGGTCGTCCTCGGAGATCGCCTTGTCCTTCTTCTGCTTTTTCAGCACGTCAATGGCGTCCCGGCGGCAGTTTCGGATGGCGACCCGGTATTCCTCGCTGATCTTCTTCACCTGTTTGACCAGATCCTTGCGGCGTTCCTCGGTAAGCTGGGGGATGGAGATGCGGATCATCTTGCCGTCGTTGGCCGGAGTCAGGCCGATATTGGCGGCGAGGATCGCCTTCTCGATTGCCCCGAGAACCTGCGGATCCCAGGGCTGAATGACGATCAGACGACTTTCCGGAATGGTCATGGTGGCAACCTGGTTGAGCGGCATCTTGGTGCCGTATGAATCCACCCTGATGCCTTCCACCAGGGCCAGTGAGGCCCGCCCGGTCCGCACCGTGCTCAGCTCGCGACGATAGGCCTCCAGGCTTTTTTCCATTTTGTCATTCATTTCCAGCAGAACGTCATTCATGGTCAACTCCGGTGATCAAAGTGCCGATTTTTTCCCCGCAAATGGCTTTCTGGATGT
>CAZUZJ010000212.1:0-4810 GCA_964624225.1 uncultured Desulfobulbia bacterium
GCACCGGGAACAGCACATTGTGAAAGGCGTTGCGGATGCAGATACGAAAATCCTCCGGGATAAAGGTGCCGTAAATCTGAGCCAGTGGCTTCAGCGCCCAGAAGTAGAGCTTGTCGTTGAAATGAAAAAAAACGCGGTTAACCGGTTCAAACGGGTCACTGACGATAATCTCTTCCTGGGCGAATTCATCATCGAATTCATCATCAAAAACATCTGTTTCTGCCGCGTGGACCAGACCGCCCCATGTAATGGAAAACGCCCGATCTTCCTTAGCCGGAGCCAGACAGACGAAGGCAATCAGTACGATCAATGTGCCGATAAGTGCCCTGATCCGGAACATATCTTTTCCCTCCTCTTTTTCAGGCATCGACCGTTCTGTCCCTTTCCCGGTTTTCCCGTATTTTTTCTTCCATCCGCAGAATAAGCCCCTCGTATTTCTCTTTCCTGATAATCTGGTCAAATTGCTTCCGGTAATTCTGCACAAGGCTGACGCCTTCAATGATGATATCATAAAGGAGCCACTGGCTGCCGTTTGACTGCAGCCGGTAATCAACGGGAATCTCCTGTTTATTGTTGATAATGACGCTGTATACCATTGCCTTGTCGCCTTTGACGAGCTGTTTTTTGAAAACGATTTCCTGGTCGGAGTAGGTCTTCAGTTTGTTGATGTAGGTCGTTTCCAGCACATCCGAGAAGAGCTGGGCAAACCGGCGGCGCTCATCGTCGGTCCGATCCCGCCAGTGCTGCGCCAGCACCCGTTGCGCCAGTTCCAGGGAGTCGAAACGCTGCCGGACAACAGCGACAATCTCTCTTTTCTTTTCCTCCCATGGCTGAGGCGGAACATCCCGGCGGAGAATCGCAAGTATCTGATCGATGGAAACCCGCATCTGCTCCATGGCGTCGTCGGCAGCCCTGCCAGCAGCCGGATAGAGCATGGTTGCCAGGAGAAGGATGATAACCAGGGGAAAAAACGGTTTTCGCTTCCGTTTTGTCCAGGCGTATCCGCTGTTCATATATCTCCAAAAATATACTTACTGATCAGCTCTTCCAGATCAACGGCCGATTCGGTTTCGGTGATCAGCCCGCCCTCTTCCAGAAAAACATCAGAGCCACCCTGGCTGATGCGGATGTACTTATCGCCGATGATACCCTGGGTTTTAATGGAGGCAATGGCATCCTCGGTTATTTTCACATCCCGGTTCAGATAGAGTTCCACCCGGGCCTGCTGGTCTTCGGTGAGACGGATGGTCGAGACCTTGCCGACATCAACGCCGGCTATGGATACCTGCGCGCCCTTTTTCAGGCCGGAAACGCTGTCGAACTCGGCCACCAGAGTATAGTTTCTCCCCTGGGAGAAAAACGAGAATTCACCGAACTGCAAAGAGATATAGGCAAAGGCGGCAAAAGAAACAATCAGAAAAACTCCGACAAAAAATTCGAGACTGGTTTTCTTCATAACCTCACTGTTCCATCGCTGAACTGGAGTACACATGCCCCATGGTTTCGGCGGCAAAGGAGATGATATGGGGATCACGACTTAAAAAAATCTCTTCCGGGCTGGCAAAGGAAATCGTCGTTCCCCGGTTGAGAAAAACCACGTGATCGGCCAGGCTGAACACCTTGGGGATATCGTGGCTGACAATGATGGCGGTGTAACCGAACTGTTTCTGAATCCGGAAAAAAAGGCGGTAGATATCCATGGTGATGAGCGGATCCAGACCGGTGGTCGGCTCGTCAAAGAGCATGATCTCCGGCTGGAGCATCAACGCCCTTGCCAGCCCCGCCCTTTTGCGCATGCCGCCGCTGAGCTGAGCCGGAAATTTTTCTTCATGTCCGTCAAGTTCAAATTGGGCCAGCATCTCCCGGACCCGCTGATCGATCTCGCCTGTTTTCATGCGGGTTCGTTCCCGCAGAGGCAGGGCAACGTTTTCATAAACCGTCATGGAATCGAGCAGGGCGCCGCCCTGGAACAGCACACCGAATTTCTCCCTGACCTGGTTGAGCTCCCTGCGCCTCATGCCGGTAATATCCCGGCCGTTGACAAGAATCTCACCGCTATCAGGCTGCAGCAGTCCGAGGATCAGCTTGAGGCTGACACTTTTCCCCTGACCGCTGCCGCCGGCAATGACCGTTGTCCTGCCCCGGGGGAAAACGATATTGACCCCATCCAGCACCCGTTGCGCTCCGAATGCCTTGACAACGTTTTTGAATTCAATGATCGGCTCGCTCATAACATGATCGCGGTAATGAGGTAATCCCAGATCAGCACGGAAATGGAGGAAAGCACCACTGCCTGGGTGGTGGCGCGACTGACCCCTTCGGCACCGAACCCGGCACCGCGCAGGATATGAACAAAATAGCCGCGACCGGCGCAGATCCAGACGACCAGCAGGGCAAAAACAAAGGATTTGACGATGCCGAGGTTAATGTCCTGATTGACGACGCTCTGCTCGATCCCGTTATAAAA
Organism: uncultured Desulfobulbia bacterium; assembly: GCA_964624225.1. GTDB lineage: Bacteria > Desulfobacterota > Desulfobulbia > Desulfobulbales > SURF-16 > DB1. Next base: position 2,468 of record CAZUZJ010000212.1, read on the forward strand.
AGCGCCAGGATTGACGCCGAGAAGAATGACCCCGGCGAAATAGCCGCCGCCGATCCCGACAATGTTGAAGATCTGGGTCAGGGCCGGGATGGAAATCATGGTGGCCAGGAACTTCGGGGTGATCAGATAGCGAAAGGGGTCAACCGCCATGCACTCCAGGGCGTCGAGCTGTTCGGAGTTACGCATGATGCCGATTTCCGCGCACATGGCCGAACCGGCCCGGCCGGTAACCATCAGGGCGGTGAGAACCGGCCCCAGTTCGCGGATAAGACTCAAGGCGACGGCGGAGCCGAGCAGTCCCTCGGAACCGAACTTGCGCAGGGTGTAATAGCCCTGCAGGCCGAGGACCATGCCGGTGAAGAGGGCGGTGAAGAAAATGACCCCCAAAGAATTGGCGCCGATGATGCCGATCTGGCGAACAACCTCGCGGAACCGGAAAGGACGCGCACAGATCCCCTTCAGGGTGGCGAGAAGAAAAAGCCCCATGCGGCCCTGTTCGCGGATTGCGGACAGAAAGGAATCACCGAGTCTGGTTATCAGGGAAATCATCGGTACCGATCAGAAAATGCACGGTCTTTTAGCAGAAAAAGTAATGGAGCGCCAGCGGCCCATGCTGCCGCGCCGGGGCGCATTACCGGAAAAGAGCTAGCTTCTCATAAAATGTTTTAGTAATACCTGTCAAGAATTTCTTCTCCGGATCGGCTGACCTTTTCTTCCGCCCCGGTGGCCCTTATCCCTCCAATTCCTGCACGGTGATCCACCCTATGCGATGCGCTCTGATCAGCTTCAACTGTCGTTACAGCCATTCCTGCCTCAGCCTCTTTTATCTGCGCAACGAGCTTGAAAAACATGCCCCCGTTACAGTGATCAGCCTGCACCAGTTCACCATCAATGATCCCTATTTTGCCACCCTCCAGCGCATCATCGGGCTGAAGGCAAACGTCTGTTTTTTTTCGGTCTATATCTGGAATGCCGGAATGGTGGCGCGAATCATCACCGACCTTGCCACGGTCAGGCCGGAGACCATGTTCGTCCTCGGCGGCCCGCAGGCCGCTGCGATGGAGCGGGACCGGCTGCCACCGAAAACAACCGTGGTTTATGGTGAAATCGAGACCATCGACCGCAGATTTTATGCCGACCTGGCCGATGCCACCCTGGCGGCCCGCTATCAAAGCGGCCGGGCCGGTCTTTTCCCCTCCCCTTATCGACCGGAAGACTTTCGAGATCATCTTGCCAACCGCGCCGTTTATTATGAATCATCGCGGGGTTGCCCCTTTGCGTGCAGTTACTGCATCTCCGCCAGAGAAACGGGCATCCGCGCCAAAGACGACGAAATGGTGCGCCAGGAATTACTTGCTCTTCTCAGCCACTCTCCCGGCACCGTCCGCTTTGTAGACCGAACCTTCAATGCCTCTCCCCGCCGCAGCCTGGCAATCTGGCAATTTCTCCTGGAGCAGCGGCCGGTGGACACGCTTTTTCATTTTGAGATCGCCCCAGACCTCTTCACCGAAGAGATGTTTGCCTTGCTGGAACAGGTGCCTGCCGGACTTTTTCAGTTTGAGATCGGGATCCAGTCAACCCATCCGCCGACGCTCTCCGCCATCAACCGGAAAAGCGATATCAGCGCCTCCCTGGCCACCATCAGGCGTCTGGCCGCCCTCGACACGATTCATCTCCATGTTGATCTCATCCTCGGTCTGCCTTATGAGACCAAGGAATCCTTCAGCCGCTCTTTCAACGATGTCTTTGCTGTTGGCCCCCACTACATCCAGATGGGGCTCCTCAAGGTTCTGCCGCACACCCCGCTTCGTGATCGGGCAGACGAATTCGCCCTGGCTTACTGCCGCACCCCTCCTTATGAGATTCTTGCCACCTCCTGGCTTCCCCAGGCAGACCTGGCGGAGCTGTTCTGGTTTGGGGAATGTGTAGAGGCCTTTGCCAACAACCGGTATTTCCGCTCGTTTTTCGCCTGTCTCCGGCAAAGGGGTGAAAACGGTTTTGCCTTCTTCACGCGGCTGCTCGCCCTCTGCCGGCAGGAAGACTTATTCCAGCGGGCGAAAACCCAGGAACTGCTGAGCACTCTTTTGCTCACCGCCATCACCGACCATCCCCACCGTCACGTCTTGACCGAGCTTCTTCTTTTTGACTGGCTGCGGAGTGGTCATCGCTTTCTCCCGCCTCATCTCAACCCCGGTCTGCTCAATGCCGAAAAGAACCGGTTATGGCGGACTCTGCCCCAGGATCTCCCCCCCTGTTACCAGCGGCTGACCCGCACCGAATTTTTCAAAAAAGCGCTCTTTGTCCGTTTTTCGCAAGCGACCTTGCGGCAGCTTGATCTTGAAG
>CAZUZJ010000213.1:0-4737 GCA_964624225.1 uncultured Desulfobulbia bacterium
AAAAACAAAGGGATTGAAGACCGACAGCCATGTCCGGTATGGCAATGATGCCGAGGAAATTCTCGACCATGCGGCCCTTAAAGATATTGACCTCATTGCGATGACCACACACGGCCGCAGCGGGGTGAAACGTTTTCTTCTCGGGAGCGTGGCGGAGAAGGTGCTCCGGTATTCTCCCAAACCGATCTTCCTGGTCAGGTGCGCATGAGGAAAGGTTCAAGGCACAAGGCTCCGGGCTCAAGGCTTGAGAAAGAGAGGAAGAAAACGATGAAATCCCTGGCGCTGATTTTTTTTATTCTGTTTTTTGTTGTTTCCAGCGGGATGGGGCAGGGGGTTCCGAAGGCGACGCTTAAGGTCTCAAGCCCAGCCTTTGAAGATAACGGACCGATTCCTTCCCAATACACCTGCGACGGGGTCAATATCAATCCTCCCCTAAAGATTGAAAATGTCCCCAGAGAAGTGAAATCCCTGGCGTTGGTCTTCGATGACACGGATGGTCCCCGCGGCTCTTATGTCCACTGGATTTTATGGAATATCGATCCCGGCGTCAAAGAAATCCAAGAAAATTCCGTTCCGCATGGGGCGATTCAGGGGACAAATGATTTTAAGAAACAGAATTACGGAGGGCCCTGCCCTCCCAGGCGTGGACATAAATATGTCTTTAAAATTTATGCCCTTGACTCCCTTTTAACCTTGAGTCCCAATGCAACGAAGAAGGATCTCGAAAAAGCCGTGGAAGGCCATGTGATGGCCCAGGCCCAATGGGAGGGAGTCTATAAGAGACCGAGAGCTTCTAAAAAATAATAGACTCTGCACCGCTGTCTCCTCTCTTTTCAATAGGAATGAATCTCAAAGTCGGTTAATCCCTCTTTTTCTTTGGATGGATTTTTGATCCTCCATCCCATGCGAAAACGACTGTGGCAGTTGGGACAGATGAGATAAATCTCTCCATCCGAATCCTCCGGATTCCATTTGAAGGACAGGTGAAACCCATCGGAATACTTGCAGGAAGGGCATTGATAAACCTCTCCCTGGGGTCGAATCGATTGGACCTCTTTTTTAGATCCCATCTCCATAGAACGGTCCTCCTTTTCCCCTCCCCTCCCGAATAAGGCGGGGGTAAAGGGAGTGTATGCAATTGCGAAAAAGGTGTCAATAAGGGCATCCCCCCGGGACATCCCTTAACCTTCTAAGGGGATTAAAAACGGCATTTCCTTGTTATTCTTCATGCCAATGATTATAAATAATTAATGGACCCAAAAGGAGACCGCATGGAAGATCAATATTCGAATCGGCTGGCTCATGAGACGAGCCCATATCTGTTGCAGCACGCCCACAATCCGGTGGAATGGCATCCCTGGGGGGAGGAAGCGCTGGGTCGTGCCAAGAAGGAGGATAAACCGATTCTTCTCAGCATCGGCTACTCCTCCTGCCACTGGTGTCATGTCATGGCCCGCGAATCCTTCGAGGACCCGGGGATCGCCGACTATCTCAACCGCCACTTCATCGCTGTCAAGGTGGATCGGGAGGAACGACCTGACATCGACCGTATCTACATGGCCGCCACCCAGGTCCTGACCGGCGGGGGCGGCTGGCCGATGTCGGTCTTTCTGCGCCCGGATCGCACCCCCTTCTATGCCGGCACCTATTTCCCGCCCCGGTCGAAATTCGGCCGCCCGGGCTTTCTCGATCTTCTCACCGCGCTGATCACGGCCTGGAACGACAACCCCGACGGCATCGCCGATACCGCCACCGCCCTCACCGACCACATCCGCGCTCTGGCCCGGCCGACGCCCGGTGCCTCCCTGAACGCCGATCTTCCGGCAAAAACCTTTGCCGAGCTGGCGGACGATTACGACCGGCAATACGGCGGGTTCGGGCCGGCCCCCAAGTTTCCGCGGCCGGCCACCCTCTCCTTTCTCCTGACCTGGCACGAACGGACCGGCAGCGAGCCGGCCCTGGACATGGCCCTGACCACTCTGAGGAAAATGGCGGAGGGGGGCATGCACGACCAGCTCGGCGGCGGCTTTCATCGCTATGCGGTGGACAATCGCTGGCGCATCCCCCATTTTGAGAAAATGCTCTCCGATCAGGCCCAGCTTGCCGCCCTCTTCTTCCGCGCCGCTGCCGGCAGCGGTGATCACTTTTTCCGCCGCATCGGCGAACAGACCCTCGACTATGTTCTCCGCGACCTCCGTGATCCGGCCGGCGCCTTTTACGCCGCCGAGGATGCGGACAGCGCCGACCCGGACGACCCCTCCCGCCACGGCGAGGGTGCCTTTTATCTGTGGCGGCACGCCGCTGTCCAGCAACTGCTCGGCCCGGCGGAGGCCGCTCTTTTCTGCTTTGCCTACGGCATCGAAGCAGCGGGCAACGCCCTGGAGGACCCGCACGACGAATTCGTCGGGGCCAACATTCTCTATCGCGCCCGCAGCCACGAGGAAACGGCGGCGCATTTCGGCCTCCCGCCGGAGGAGATCGACGTCCGGCTGGCCCGGTCCCGCGCCAGCCTCTTGCTGGCCCGAAACAGACGCCCCCGCCCCCATCGCGACGACAAGATCCTCTGCTCCTGGAACGGCCTGATGCTCTCCGCCCTGGCCGCCGGCTTTTCCGTGACCGGCACCGCGCTCTACCGCGCCGCAGGGCAACGGGCCGCCGACTTTCTCCTCCGCACCCTGTTCGATCCGACCGCCACCACCCTGCGGCGTCGCTTTCGGGCCGGACAGACCGGCATCACCGGTCAGCTCGACGACTATGCCTTTCTCGTCCAGGGGCTGCTCGATCTGGCCGAGGCCACGGGGCATGAGCCATACCGGCAGACCGCCCTCGGCCTGACCGAAAAACAAATCGCACTTTTTGCCGACCATGAACACGGCGGCTTTTTCGAGACCGCCGCAACGGACTCCGGCCTCATCGCCCGCATGAAAAACGATTTCGATGCCGCGGAACCGGCGGCCAACTCGGTGGCGGCCCTCAATCTGCTGCGTCTGGCGCCCCATGGACGGCCGTCGTGGCGGGAACTCGCCCACCGGACCATCGCCGCCTTTGCCGGTCGCCTCACTGCGGCCCCCCATGCCATGCCGCTCATGGTCTGCGCCTTTTGCCAGGACTCCTGATCCGGAAATCCGCCTCATTTCCCGTTGATCGGCGCAGCGGTTAATGGTAAGTTGCCTTGATACGACACCGCATTAGCCGGTCCACCATCCATCGTCATCACGAGCCCACCATGAAACGACAACTTCTCCTCTGTCTGGCCCTGGCCCTGCCGCTCTCCCTGTCCGCCTGCGGCAAACGACTCACCATGGACGACGCCCTGGACCAGGGGGCGCGGCAGCTGACCAGTTCCGAGGTCGCCGCCCTGGTGACGGATCGCAGCATCCACGTCTCCTCCTGGGACAACGCCATCGAGGCGGATGTGACCCTGCACGACAACGGCACCCTGTCGGGCCGCAACAGTGTCGGCGAAAAAACCGGCGGCCGCTGGCAACTGACCGCGGACAACACCCTTTGCCTCTCCTACGAAGACTGGGGGCAGCAGGAGATGCGCTGTTTTGCCGTGGTGGAAAAGGAAAAAGGTTTTTCCCTGTTTCGCGCCGACGGTTCCCTTGACGCCACCTTCACCGTGCCCGACGGCAGCGCCGCGCCCCTCTCCTTCACCGGGGGCGGCACCGGCCAAGCCTTGCCGGGCAGCGACGGCATTGTCCGGACCGACATCATCCCGGATGAGGGAAAAAGCAGCGACCAGCCAAACAGCAGCGGGCAAGGGAAAAAGGGCGGTTGGTGGACGCTGGGCCTGTTTGCCGGCAACGGCGACGAGGAGACGGCCGACCTCGGCGCCCCGCCGCCGGCGCCGCCGTCCAGGGAGAAACGGCATCTGCTCGATGACAACGAGTGCGCCCACTGCACCCTGGTGGGCGAGAATCTGCGGGAGGCCAAACTGAAAAAAGCGGAACTCGAAGGGGCAGACCTCTCTGATGCCGACCTTTCCCGGGCGACACTGCGCGGTGCCAATCTGAAAAAGGCGACCCTGAAAGGGACAAAACTCACCGGAACCGATCTCACCGCCGCCGATCTCGCCGGCGCCGATCTCACCGGCGCCGACCTGGAGGGAGCGATCCTGGAAAATGCCGATCTCACCGGCGCCCGGCTCGCCGGGGCCAGGCTGGCCGACGCGGTGCTGCGCGAAGCGGTCCTGACCAGTGCCGATCTGGAGGAGGCCAATCTCCACTGGGCCGATCTCACCAAGGCCGATTTCAAGGACGCCAACCTGAAAAAGAGCTATCTGATCAAGGCCAACTTCACCAAAGCCGATCTCACCGGCGCCGACCTCAGCGAGGCGGTGACCCAGCGCGCCATTTTCGACAAGACCACCGGCTACAGTGAGTCGGCCGCAGACACTGCGGAACAGACAGACACGTCTGAGGAAGAGAAGGCCGAAAAGAAATCCTGGTTCTCTATCTTTCGCTGAACACCCGCTAAAAATACGGGAGTGGCAAGGACGGATAACAGGGAGAAAAAATCTCGAATTCCAACAAGTTATCCCCGTGGTTCCTATCGGTTTTCACGAAATCATCAGCGAGAAGGGATCACGGTTTTTCCCGACCGCGCCCCTTTTTCTTGCCACTCGCCTCACACCTTCCCTTTCCGCAGCACCGTGTTTTTCAGCCAGTTGACGTCATCCCGCTGCGGGTAATCGAGCAGATAGTGAAGCCCCCGCGACTCCTTGCGGGTCATGGC
>CAZUZJ010000214.1:0-4669 GCA_964624225.1 uncultured Desulfobulbia bacterium
TTGCCCGCAAGAAGCTCTATGAGATGAACGTCGTCATCTCCGACACCGCCGAGTACGGCTGTTATCTCTTTACCCAGTCGGCCCTGCCGCTGCTCGCCGATTTTATGAAAAAAATCGACACCGATGTTATCGGCCGGGGGCTTGTGGTCAAGGACAACGGGGTTGACAATGTCGCCCTGATCCGTGCCAACGAGTCGATCCGCTATACCGGGGTGGAGATGATCGGTGAAGAGCTGCGATCCTATATGGGGGCGATGAAGCCGATTATCTGATGTCTGGCGTCCCGTATTCTTTTCTGGGGAGTCCTGGTGGTTGCGGACTCCCTTTTTTTATTGTTCTGCCGGCACCTGCGTTTTCTGGCATGATGAATTGACGATGAGTCTGGTTCCGCCTCCGCTGCAGAGCGCCCTGGTCTGGGCCGCCTGGTGTTGTCTGCACAGCCTGCTGATCAGTTCCGGCTGGACGAGGATGCTCCGCGCGCTGCTCGGTCGCCGCTTTGCCTGGTATCGGATCAGCTATGCCGTATTCAGTCTGCTTACCCTGACATTACTTGTCATCTGGCATTTTTCCCTGAAACAGGATATCCTTTTTTCCTGGCACGGCTGGTGGCGTCTGCCCCAGGCCGCCCTGTTCGTCTATGCCGGATTCATGGTCCAGGTCGGCTGGCGCCGCTATGATCTCCGTTATTTTCTCGGCATCAGCCAGGTTGCCGACTATTACACCGGCCGGGAGATGGGCGCGCCCGTCTTTGCCGCCGATGATCGGGGCGGGGTCCGGCATCCCTGGTATTCAGGCGGCATCGCCCTGGTCTGGGCCGCCGGTCCGCTTACTGATGTTTCCCTGGCGACAAAGCTGGTGGTGAGTGCTTACCTGATCATTGGCACCTGTCTTGAGGAAAAAAAGCTGCTGGCGCAATTCGGCTCTGATTACGCGGAGTATCGCCGCCGTCTGCCGATGTTTATTCCCCGCCGGAGAAGATAAGAGATGATGAGAGTGGATTGGTTGCTGTGCCCTGCCGAGGTGCAGGTGCAATGAAAAAGGCCTCCAGTGATACGGGCAGGATCGTCCGCTCCGCCGGCACGGTGTCCGTTGCCGTCATGTGCAGCCGGGTGCTGGGCCTGGCCCGGGAGCAGGCCTTCGCCTTTCTCTTTGGCGCCGGCTACGCCTATGACGCCTTTGTCGTCGCCTTCCGGATTCCCAACCTGCTGCGCGATCTGTTTGGCGAGGGGGCGCTGAGCGCGGCCTTTGTCGCGGTCTTCGCCGATTACGACGCCAACCGGGGTGAAAAGGCAACCTGGCAGCTTGCCAACAACGTCCTGGCCTTTTTCGCCGTCCTGCTCAGCCTCCTCACCCTGGCCGGTATGATCTGGGCCGAACCCCTGGTGCGATTGCTGGTGGACGCCGAGTTTGTCGGGGTGCCGGGTAAGGTGGAACTGACCCGGCAGCTGACGGTGGTGATGTTCCCCTTTCTGCTCTTCATCTCCCTGTCGGCGGTGGTGATGGGTATGCTCAACAGCAGGGGTCGGTTTTTCATTCCGGCCATGGCCTCGAGTTTTTTCAATATCGGCTCCCTGGTCGGCGGCATCAGCCTGGCCCTGCTCCTGCCCCGCTTTGGCTATCCGGCCATCATGGGCATGGCCATCGGCACCCTGATCGGCGGTCTCTTGCAACTGGGCGGCCAATTGCCCACCCTCTGGCAGGTCGGCTTTCGTTTCAGGCCCCGGCTCGATCTTCGTGATCCCGGCCTGCGGCGTATTTTGCGGTTGATGATCCCGGCGGTGATCGGTCTGTCCGCCACCCAGCTCAACATCTTTATCAACACTCGTTTTGCCTCGTCCTGCGCCGAAGGCAGCGTCTCCTGGCTCAATTACGCCTTCCGGCTCGTGCAGTTGCCCATCGGTGTTTTCGGCGTCGCCATCTCCATTGCCGCCCTGCCCGTCATTTCCCGCTATGCAGCGGCGAAAGATATCGACAAAATCCGCGAGACCCTGACCTCGTCGCTGACCATGGCCTTTTGTCTCACCATTCCGGCCAGTTTCGGCCTGTGGCTGCTCTCCGAGCCGATCATCCGCATCATCTTCCAGTACGGCGCCTTCAGTGCCATCGATACGGCGCAGACCGCCGAGGCCCTCCGTTTTTATGCGGTCGGCCTCTTTGCCTATTCGGCGGTCAAAATCATGGTGCCGGTCTTCTTCGCCCTCGACGACACCCGTTTGCCGGTCATTGCCAGTTTTCTCGCGGTCGGGGCCAATCTGCTCTTTGTGTCCTCTTTCATCGACCTCTTCCAGCACCGGGCCATTGCCCTCTCCACCTCGGCCGCCATGGTCTGTAATTTTCTCTTCCTGGCCGTCGTCCTCTATCGCAAACTCTCCGGCTATTCCCTTTCTTATCTGGTTGAGGGAATCGGCAAGGTGCTCATCGGTTCGCTGGTCATGATCGGCTGGTTGCAGATAGTGCTGGTTGTTGGGCAGAAATGGGTTGCCGCCTCGATTTTGCTGCAAATCTGTGCTGTTCTGGTGTATATAGCAAGCGCTGCCGTGGTCTATGGCGGGGTTCTCTATCTGCTCCGGTTCAAGGAGCTGAGTCTGCTGGTAGACAAGGTGCGGCAGCGCCTGGGGCGGGCCTGATCAGAGCTGGCGCAGCAGATCGATCTGGGAGAGCAGGGCGGGTACCGCCGCATCAACCCGGAGAATGCGCGGCCCCAGCGAAAAAGGGATGAAGCCCGCCTGTTGCAGGGTGGTGACCTCGAAATCGACCCAGCCGCCCTCCGGTCCGACGGCGAGCACGGTCGTGCCCAGCAGGGGCAGCTCGACTGCCTTGGAAAGAAAGGGATAGGGGCCGGGATGGGCGAGCAGCCGCACCGGGCAGTCCCGGAGAAGGCCGGGCAGCTCGTCCTCGACAAAGGGACGAAAACGGGCATGGATGGAGAGCTCCGGTACCAGGGTGTCGCCCGCCTGTTCGAGGCCGAGCAGCAGCTGCTGGCGGAGGTTCTCCGTATGCAGCAGGGAGGCGGAAAAGAAACTCTTTTCCACCCGGCGGGCGTTGACCAGAAAAATTCGTCCCACCCCCAGAGTGGCGGCCTGGGAAAGAACCCGTTTCAACATGATGGGCCGGGGCAGGGCGAGGAGGAGATCGGTGGCGGGCCGGGCCGGCGGCGGCCCGTCATGGCTGGTGGCGAGCTCCACCGTCTCGCCCCGGATGGCGACCACGGTGGAGGAGCCGCGCGCCCCGTTGATGATGCCGGTGCGCAGGCGGTCGCCGACCCTGGCCCCCAGCACCCGGCGGATGTGCTCGCTGCGCCGGTCGTGCAGCACGACCCGGTTGTCGCGGATTTCGTTTTCGTCAAGCAGGATGATGTTCATGGCTCTGATACGGGCACGAAAGAGACGTCTGGGATCCTGGGCGGAAAAGATGTTGTCGGTTATGATTGATGGTTTCGTAATTACTGAAAGTCAACCATTGATGCCACGGAACACACGAGAGACCTGACTGTCATTGTGAATATTTTCTCTGTGTTCTCAGCGGTAAAAAAAAGACTTTTTACGGGTTCATCATGATTGTTTTCTATAATATCATCCAGGTGGCCGTGCTGCTCCTGTTCTGGCCGCTCATCCTGCTGATGGTGGTCGGCCGGGCCAAGTACCGCTCCCGGATGCCGGCCAGACTCGGTCTGGGCCTTGATCGGCGTCTGGCTCAGCTGCCCGCCGGCAGGCCGCGCATCTGGATCCATGTCCTTTCCCTGGGCGAGGCGCGCTCAGCCCTCTCCCTGGTCCGGGCGTTGCGGCAGCGTTATCCCGGGGCAACACTGCTTTTTTCCTGCACAACCGCCGCGGGTGAGCGCTTTGTCCGCTCGCTTGCCGATTTTCCCATCGACAGACTGGTTCCCTTTCCCCTGGATCTTTATCCGGTGGCGCGGCATTTCATCCGTGTGATCCGGCCTGATCTTTTTGTCCTGGTCGAGACCGATTTCTGGCCCAATCTCTTGGATGGACTGCGGCGGGCGAAGATTCCCACTGTGCTGGTCAATGGCCGCATCTCCGAGGAATCTTATACCAGATACCGCTGGCTGCGGCCATTGTTTCTGCCGCTGTTTGCCTCCTTTCGCGTGCTTGCCCTTCAGCGTCGGCTGGACATGGCGAGAATGGCTGAGCTTGGAGTAAAACGGCAGCGCCTGCGGGTACTGGGCAATCTCAAATATGACGCGGTGCTGCCCACCGCGGTGCGCCCCTTTGCCAGAGAGGATTTCGCCATCGGGCCGCATCGGCTCGTCTGGATTGCCGGCAGCACTCACCCGGGGGAAGAGGAGATCGTCTGTACGGTTTTCCAGCGGTTGCAGCACGCATTTCCTGCGCTTTTTCTCATCATCGCCCCCCGCGCGCTGGAACGGGCCGATGAGGTGGAACGGCTGGTCCGGCGGCACGGTCTGGCCGTTTCCCGCCGCAGCACCGGGATGGCGGCAGATAATCAGGTCATGGTGCTCGATACCATGGGCGAGCTGGCCGGGCTTTATGCCATTGCTGATGTCGCCTTTGTCGGCGGCAGTATGGTTGCGGAAGGTGGCCATAATCCGCTGGAGCCGGCTGTTTTCGGGGTGCCGGTCTTTTTCGGCGTCCATATGGAGGATTTTGCCGATGTGGTGGAAGAGATGATGGCGGAGGACTGCGCCGAA
>CAZUZJ010000215.1:0-4666 GCA_964624225.1 uncultured Desulfobulbia bacterium
CCGGGCCTTTGCCGAGACGACGGTGGAGATCGCCACCTACGCAAGCAGCGGCCTGCGCCTCAGTTCACGGACAACGACCCTGGCCTCCCGCGGTATTCTGACTCTGCACCCCGGTTTCGCCCCGCTCTATTCCACCCCTGACGACGGCTGGCTCCAGTTCCGCAGTCTTGCCGGCAATGCCCTTTCTTCCTACTATTATCTGCACAGTGCTGATCAGGCGGAGGGCATGTTCGCCCTGATTGCCGATGAGGATGCCAAGGTCATTCCCCATGTGCCGCCGCCGGGCAACTGGTACACGACGCTTACCCTGATCAATCCCAATGACAGCAGCAACCGGCTGGTTCTCCATCCGGTCAAGGCCGGGGCCGACCAATCCCGTGACCTGGTCGTGACCTTGAATCCCTATGAAAAAAAGAGCCTGGCGCTGGAGAACAGGTTCGGGTTTCTGCCCTCTGATCCGCTTTACCATTCGGTGATCGAGGTCTACGGCGAGCGCTCGTTTGCCGGCTTTTTTCTCTATCAGGCCACCTCGGCCACCGACAAGGCCAAATATCCGCTGATCTCGACCAGCAGGCTGGCGAATGAACTGGTCATGCCCCATTATCCGGGCACGGCCGGTTACTGGTGGACCGGCATGGGAGTCTACAACCCGATGAGCATTGCCCGCAGCGTCGAGGTATTGCCCTATGACAAACAGGGACGGGCCATGACCGAGGCGGCCAAGACCCTTGCGCTTGCCGGCGGCGAGTATGCCATTTTTACGGTGCAGGCGCTGTTTGGTGATCGTTCCCCGGAGATTTCCTTTGTGAAATGCCGGGCCACCGGGGCAGGGGATGTTATCGGCGGCTTTTATCTCTATGGCGGTAATGGCGCCAGGATGCTGAGCGGTACGTTGATGTGAGAAAAGGGTGAGTGTACCCGCGCATCCCGGTAATGTATACACACCGTCGGTCGGGTGGGCACGGCTTCATCGTGGCCACGCGGACACCGAAGCCGCGCATCATCAACACAATCCGCGTGCGCAACGAAAAAACCGTTGCGCACCCTACGCCTCGTCCTATCTCAAGAAAGTATCCGCATTGCCGGTCGGGTGGGCACGGAGTCACCGTGCCCACGCGGACACCGCAATTATATCCCGGCTCCGGGGGAGATTGCCATATCCCATTAACATATCCCTTCACGCCAATTACGATGAAAAAAAGAGTCTTACGACATCAGGCATGAAAAAGGAGAGGGCAATGGAGCAGGCAACGGTATTCAAAAGCAACCGATCCCAGTGCGCTGCGCACCATCCGCCGTTGCGGATGATTGTGTTGCGTGTCTCTGCCTAGACAACGCCCTCTTGTTGCCTGCGTCAATCATTCCGAAATTTACGTTTGCGAAATCCGAAATATTCCTTGTTTCATTCCGAAATTTCCGCTACGATATCGGCATGAATCCGCCCTCCTTTTATCCTCGTCTTATCGAACCTCGCATCGCTGAGGCCTTGCTTGATACCCCTGTTGTTTTGTTGGCCGGGCCACGTCAGGCCGGTAAGACGACGTTGGTTCGTCAGATCGCCAAACAGGGACTGCGTTACCTGACCTTGGATGATGAGTTGACGTTGCTGTCCGCTCGTGAGGATCCGGTGGGCATGATTCGTGACCTGGATCGTGCGGTGATAGATGAGATTCAGCGTGCACCGCAACTGCTTCTGGCAATCAAAAAAAGCATCGATGAGGATCGTCGCCCGGGACGATTCTTGCTGACTGGTTCGGCAAACCTGATGACGCTGCCCACCGTAGCGGATTCGTTGGCCGGACGAATGGAGACATTGTCACTGTTGCCCTTGTCTCAAAGCGAAATCGAGGGGCGTACAGCGAATTGGATCGACAGCGCTTTTTCCGGTCGCATTCTCCAAGCCGAAGCCCTCGCGTTGGGTGATAAGCTGGTTGAACGGGTGATCCGGGGTGGCTATCCGGAGGCGATTTCACGCCCTTCGGTGCGGCGGCGTGTGGCTTGGGCTCGTCAATATATTGAAGCCATCATCCGGCGGGATGTGCGCGACGTGGCGAGTATCGAGAAACTCGATCAATTGCCGCGCTTTTTGTACATGCTGGCACAGACCGCCGGGCAGATGTGTAACTATACGCAGCTGGGAGGTCAAGTCGGTCTGGATGGCAAAACGGTATCGCGTTATGTCGGCGTATTCGAGCAGATGTATTTGCTCAGGCGCCTCGCCGTCTGGTCGCGAAATCGTCTCAACCGTGTCGTTAAGACACCCAAAATGCAGTTTATTGATTCCGGGCTGTTGGCTACTTTGCTGGGTTTCAATGGCCTGGATGTGCGCAACGACCGTGTTCATTTCGGGAACGTATTGGAAATATTCGTATTTGGTGAGTTGCTCAAACACTCCACCACCGCAGAGGGTGAGTACTGTCTGATGTACTATCGTGATGCCGATAAGATAGAAGTCGATGTGGTGATCGAAAACACAGCGGGTCACGTGCTTGGTGTTGAGATTAAAGCGGCGGCTACAGTCAGGGATGCTGATCTGCGCGGGTTGAAAAAACTGGCCAGCATCGCTGGCGCTCAGTTCAAGATGGGCGTCCTGCTCTATGACGGCCCAGAGACGATGCCCTTGGGCAATGGTCTCTGGGCTGCGCCACTATCTTCCTTGTGGGGTGCGTGAAATATATTCGCGATCCCGTCGCAACGCGGTAGATCGGGTTTTTGCGACCCCATCTTTCTTGTCATCTGTCGGCATCGGTATGCCGACTTTTAGGTCCGGTCAATTCTCAACGTCAAACGGGTTGCCGGGATCCTTCATGACAAAGTACCATTTGCCGTCTTCCTTGACCCACTGCTGGACCGTGGGGGTTTTTTCAAAGAGAAATCCCATCATCAGCATGTCGAGATTGAGCGTCACGTCCGCCTCGGTGCCGGAGGGTTTAAGTTTTATCTGATCCACCGCATAGCTGATAAAACCGATATTGTGTTTTCTCTTGAGAAATTCCTCCTTGCTCACCGTGTCCCGGTAGGCATGATCGCAGAGATCGTAGACAACATCCCATTTTTCCTCGGTCTTGGCCTGCATCATCTGTTCGACCCGTTCCCGCAGCGCCTCTTCCGGCGGCTGCGGCGTCATGTTCATGGTGGAGCAGGCGGACGAGGCAAAGAGAAGCACGGCCAGGAGAATGCGGTTGACAGTGCTCATTTCGTCTCTCCTTCCTTGCCCTGTTGCGGAGCGGTTGCCGCCGCCGCACCATCTGTTTCTTGGGCGGCGGCATCTTCACCCTCGGCACCCGGTTTCGGTTTACGGTGCAATTTGATTTTGGCGGGAATCTCCTGGCCGTTGTATTTGAGTTTGGCGCCGATCTCCTCACCCTGGCCCTGGCCACTCTCGGCCTGGAGTCTCTCCTTCTGCTCCTCGATCATCCGGTTGAACTCCTCGACGGAATGAAAGACCTTGACATTGGCCTTTTTTTCCCTTTGCTGGGCGCGGAGAACCTCCATGTAATCCTTGGTGGAATCTTCGATCATCTGGCTGACCAGCGGGTGAATCTTGTCCGGCTGATCGAGCAGTTGCGGTTCGTTCTGGCTGATGACGAGCTTATCGTTTTCCTTTGTAACGCTGACGGTCAGAAAGTCCTGGCCCTTGACGCCGCTTGGGAGGACGAGTTTGCCTTTTTCCGGCGGCAGTTCGCAGAGTCTTTTGTCGCTGGAGGAAACGGCGAGATCGATGCCCGGTATCTCTTTGACCAGGGCGGTGGTGGCGTCGTCATCGAGCTGGGAGAGCAGCAGCACCATGTCGGCCTGGCGACGGACCTCCGGCATCACTTTCGCCAGCGCCTCTTTCGGCGGGGTAATGGTCAGATCCTTGACGCCTTCAGCAGGCACATAGGTATCGAATGACTTTTCCGGCAGTACGCCGACAATGCCGACCTTGTAGCCGCCGGATTCGACAATGACGAATTTTTTCATCCAGGGTAACGGCGTGCTCGATTCGATATTGGAAGAAAGCAGTGGGAAGGAGACCTTTTCAGCGGCCTTGGCCAGATAGGTGAGGCCGAAATAAAATTCCCGCTGGCCGAGGTTCAGGGCGTCGAGCTGCATGAAGTCATAAAGGGCAAAAGACTGCCGGGCGCGCAGTTCCTGATCCTTACGGGCCGGCACGGCAAAAAGGCCGCCGTTGTCCACAAAGATGACGTTTTTTTTCTTTTCCCGCAATTCGTCCAGGGCATAGGCCTTGCGGGCGAAACCGCCGGCATGGCTGCCGCCGCATATCATGGTGGGGGTCAGTTTGCCATGAACATTGCCGCCATAGACGATGGTCAGATCATTCTCTGGTTTCGACCATGCCGGTGTCAGGAAAAGTGTTGTAAACAAAACCACGAAAATTCCGATTCTGCTGATTGTACTCATGTTTCCTCCTCCAAAAAAACAGGTGCGTCAAGAAAACAGCCGTTTCTCTCTTTTATGTTAATGATGTCGCCTTGCCCCTGAAGCGGCAAGGCGACATGATAGCCTGTGGAAAATTTTTATCGCGGGCTTGCCGGGTACCGCCGCTCTGGATGGCGCTGACCAGGTTGCATGCAAGATCGTCTGCTGATAATGAAAGGCGGCAACAAAATAACTTGCATGTCGTGGATATTGAGTATAGTTTCCTTTTTTTGTTCGGAAAATT